>JARRLT010000282.1:0-3133 GCA_037386725.1 Promethearchaeota archaeon | reverse complement strand
TTCGTAATGGAATAAAAAGCGCATTAAAAACTAAATAATTAAGATAAAAATAAAACAATTATATTTCTCATATTATTTAAAACATTATGTCTATTGCTCAAGATTTTGTTAAAATCATCGAAAAAATTGAAGATAGGATAAAAATCCCGCTGATTAAGGAAATATTTGTTCCTAATCCTTCTTCACTTCATGAAGGAGGAAAGCACAATTTTGGAGCATTTATTCTTGAGGATAATACAATAGGATTGGTATTTCTTAGCCTAAATAAATCTATAGAACAGATTGGAAAAAAGTTGAACCTTAATGAATATATAGGTCAAGATCCAATTATTATAGCAAAAAATTTCATCTCTGCTAACGAATTTAAGAAAACGTTAGCTTTGGGAGCAATTAATTCAATTTGTCAATTTATTTTTAAAAAGGTGAATTTTGAATTTGATTATACAACCGATTCAATGGGTTTACTTAATCTTAGTAAAGGAGACAAAATAGGCATGGTTGGGTTTTTTCCCCCTTTAGTGAGACAAATTGAAAACCTGGATCTTTCATTAACCGTAATTGAAAGGAAGAAAAAGTTCATTCAAAAGCATGAAAAGTGGGAAGTAACCCTAAACCCGAAAAAATTACTGGAATGTAACAAAATTTTATGTACTAGCACAACTGTTTTGAATGATTCTGTTGATGACATCCTTTTATATACGAAAAATGCTCAAAAAATTTCTATGATTGGTCCCACTGCAGGCTTTTTTCCAGATCCATTATTTAAACGCAGAATTGATGTCTTAGGGGGAACTTATGTCTCAAATCCACAGCTTTTCATTAATTTAATTCAGAAGGGAAAGAAATGGAGTTCATCAACTCGTAAATATTGTATCCAAAAGGAAAAATATCAAGGTTTTGATTTATTACTTCAAAAGCTTTCTCATTAATTTATCTCCTTAACCTATCTAATTGCTTAAATTTAAATTTAAAAATTTAGTCGTTTATTATAAGAATTAATTAGGAAAAACAAAAAACAAAATGTCTGAATATAAAAGAATTAAATGTCCTCAATGTGAAAATGAGGATCCGAGAAAACTTCATGAGGAACCAGATAAAAGTAATGTCCTTTATTACAGTATGCAAGGTACTCCAGTCTATTCAAAGAATATAAAGTGTGGAATATGTGGGAAGATCTTTAAAAAATAAAAGATGCTCTTGTCAAAACTAATATCCTACTCTTGATTTCCGGTATAGGCATTAAGTCACTAAATTCTATTTATTTATCTTTCCTCTTTTTTCTATCTCCTCTTAAAATTCAATAAATTATAATCAAAATCAATTTATAAAATCTGATAATCCTATCTTTTAAGATTTTTAATTCTGAAAGGATTAGATATGAAAAGTTTAAAAGGAAAAACTCTATTTATAACAGGAGCAAGTAGAGGAATTGGGAAAGCAATTGCCTTACGTGCTGCGAATGATGGAGCAAATATTGCTGTGGTTGCAAAAACTAAAGAACCACATCCAAAGCTTCCAGGTACAGTATATTCTTCTGTAGAGGAAATTGAAAAAGTAGGAGGGCATGGATTACCTTGCATAGCAGACATTCGATTTGAGGAACAGGTCCATTCAGCTGTAGAGAAGACTATCAAGACATTTGGAGGGATAGATATTTTAATAAACGATGCCAGTGCTATAAGTCTTACTCCAACACTTCAAACAACTATGAAACGATTTGATTTAATGTTTTCCGTAAATGTAAGAGGAACTTTTCTTTGTTCCAAGTTATGTCTGCCATATTTATTAAAAGCAGATAACCCACATATTTTAAACCTTTCTCCTCCTTTAAATTTAGATCCTAAATGGTTTGCTAATCATTTAGCATATACAATGTCAAAATATGGAATGAGTATGTGTGTTTTAGGTTTAAGTGAAGAATATAAGGAAAAAGGGATAGCAGTAAATGCGCTTTGGCCGAGAACAGCGATAGCAACTGCTGCTGTTCGAAATTTATTAGGGGGAGAACAATCAATAAAGCATTCACGTAAACCTGAAATTGTTGCAGATGCGGCATATATAATTTTAACTCAACCAAGCAGAGAATGTACAGGAAATTTCTTTATAGATGATGAAGTACTCATAGAGAATGGAGTTACCGATTTAAGTAAATATTCAGCAGTCCAAGGAAAAAAATTAATTCATGATTTCTTTCTTTATGGTGGTGGGGAAACATAAAATATAGATTTTCAATTACTAAAAATTAAATTTGTTAAGGAAAAAATTCCAACTATTAAGGTATAATTTTAAAAAGTGAGATCTAAAGAGATAAAATTATTTTATTGTGCGCTTTTAACATATCTTTCATAATCAATTCCATCGCATCTTTTATATCAGGGTTATTATCGGAAATACTTCTTTTTGCATTTGGGTGAGGCATTATTAAAAGTATATTCATATTATTTATTTCTCCTTAAATAAAATCCGAGTTTTTCCCCTTTAAGATCGAAAATATTTTTTGCGTCCGATTTCTTTGTTATTATTAAAAGTTTTGTGAATATATTTTTTGTCTTGGTAGAAGTAAAAATAGGATAGAGAGACATTCGGGAACGAAGTTTTATAAAATCTATTGAGTTCAAAATCACCATTCCCAAATTTTTCTTTTTATTATAACTTACCATTTCTTCGGTGCTGTTGAATATAACCAGTTTAAAACTTGCATCTATTTTTAATTTATCGCGCAATTTGTTGGCCCAGGTATTTACGGCAACACTTGCATCGTTAATGTTTACATTTATGAAGGAATTTCTAAGCATCCCTAGTTCGAAAATTTTTTCGTTTTCCGGCACTTTTTTGATTTGTGCGTTTAGGTTTGTTGCGTACGAAACAGTTCCGAGAAGAATTATTGAAATATATAGACCGCTGGTTTTCATCATTTGCAAACATTTCATTACAATAAAATGTTTTATTTTTAATACCATTTATTTTATCCTAGTACTTATTTGTACTTATTCCAATTAATAATTCGAGATTTGCTTCCGCCAATGCGTGATCGTAAAGAGCCTTCTCGTATTGGATCTCAATTAAAGACTCCCAAATTTGAGCTTCTATTAAATCTTTTGCCGGGGCCATATCTTGTTGAAATGCTCTTTCG
>JARRLT010000281.1:0-3915 GCA_037386725.1 Promethearchaeota archaeon | reverse complement strand
AATAGAAATAGGATAAAGATTAATCTAATTTTTTGTTATTTTTTCTTATTTTCCTTTAATTTTGGCGGGGTTCCTAACAAAAGCTTCAATTAATTTAATTGTTTCTTCAATATCGTCGATCTTTAAAAGCGAAGTCGGTGAATGGATATAACGACAAGGTACGGATACAACGGCGCTTGGGATTCCTTTGCGAACGATATGTATCCTTCCAGCGTCCGTACCACCATACATCGGTTTTTTATATTGATATTGAATTCCTTCTTTTTCCCCATTTTTTTCTAACCTTTGAATTATATACGGACTAGAAAGAACAGATTTATCAGCAATAGTAATTGCAGGACCTTTAGCGATGTAACACGGGCACTCAGAAGGTTTAATTCCAGGTACATCTCCTGCTGTAGTATTTTCAAGTGCAATTGCAATTGTAGGATTTAAATTAAACGCCCCTGTTGTAGCTCCACGTCCTCCAACTTCTTCTTGAGCTGCAAAATTGAATAAAACTGTATTCTTTGGGGGATTTTCTTTTAATAACATTAAAATATGTAATAGCACATTACAACCAGTTCTATCATCAAAAGCTTTCCCTCTTACCATATTATTTGGCAATTCTTCGAATGAAGAAAACAGAGTTCCAACAGTTCCAACCTTAATTCCATTTTCCTCTGCTTGTTTCCTTGAATTCATTCCAATATCTATATAAAGGTCATTGACTTGAAATTTTTTCTTTCTCTCATTTGCACTGCTTAAATGGGGTGGTTTAGAGCCTATTATTCCATGAAATATTTTTCCTTTAGCATTTTTTAATACTATTGCCTGCCCTACAAAGATTCTGTCATCCCACATACCTACTGGTACAAATTTTAAGAAACCTTTTTTATCAATATGAGAGATCATAAAGCCAATTTCATCAATATGGGCATCTAAAAGGATTTTTTCCCCTCCTTCTCCTTTACTTCCTTCAACTATTGCTAAAACATTACCAAGTGGATCTATCCAAGCTTTATCTGCTAGATTTTTAGTTTTAATTTCATTTAGGATATATTCACTTACATCATCTTCATAACCTGATACTCCAATTAGAGTAGAAAGTTTCTCTTGATACTTTTTGATCGATTCCTTTTCTATCATTTATACCATTTCTCACTTATTAAAAAAATCTCAATTCTTAAGATTAAATAAAAATTCATTTGATTGAAACTTACTCAATCAAATAATGAAATAAACCTCTTCTATTAAATTCATTTAAGAAGATTTAAACTTTAGGCTACAATTTAGTATAAAATAATATAAGAAAAGTAGAATTTGGTTAAAACCTATTTGAAACATGTAATAAAACTTATTATTTCATTTATGTTCTTTTTTATATTCCGCAATTGATTCCTCTGCTATAGCAATTGCCTTATCCCTATCATGCTTTAGTTCTTCAATTTTAGCCTCGAGTTCTCTGATGTATAGTTCAAGATTTTGGATCTCCCTTTTTGCTTCTTCACTCATTCCTCCCGATGCCTCCCCCTCTTGACGTTGTTTTAATGAATTATATTTTTCTTTCCAAACTTTTATCTCTGTTTGTAGTTCCTTCACTCTTTCATCAACTGGTATACTTGATTCTCCTCCTTTTGATTCCTCTAACTCAGAATATCGCTCTTTCCATGCTTCAACTTCTCCTTCTAATTCTTTAACTCTTGTCTTAAGTTGGGAAATAGTTTCTATATATTCATCAGTGGATTTTGGCCCAAGAATTTCCTTGAACATTTCCTTGCCAACTTCTAATTCTTCTTCAGATTTATCACCAAGAATTCGTTGTTTTCTCTTTTTTAGTTCTTCTACAGTTTGTTGTGATAAGAAGTCTAAAGGATTAAAGCCCATTCCACCATGAGTAGTTTTTCTTTTTCTAACTTTTACAAAAAGTGGTATTCCTCTTACAGCTTCACCGCTAATTATGGCTTCTCCTTTATCTAAACCACTAATATCGCTTTTATTTTCTCTGCTCAGATCTTCTGCACTTGAAATTGTAATGCCAATATCTCTTACATCTGAAAGATTATGAATGATCCATGTACCTGCTTGAGCTCGGATTGTTGTATCTAAAAGTTGGGGTCTCTGAGTTCCAATAACTAAATTTGCTCCGAATTTTCTTCCTTCTTGAGAAAATAATTTAACTACTTCACTAGTATCGGTTCTTTTCTTTCCAGCAAATAGATGGGCTTCATCTAAAAATAGGTAAAAAGGAGGGATTTTTCTGGAAGTACTTGCTTGATATAACCTTTTAAGCAATTTTCCCGCTAAAGTTTCTTGAGCTTCAAGTGGAATACCTCTTAAGTTTACAATTGTACATAAATTTGGAGCAACAATATCTTTTTCATCCAAAGAGAACATATATTCTATATCGATATCTGCACCTTTGTTAATGTTTAGATCAGAAAACTCAATTATATTATCTACATACTCACTCTCCTTTCCTTCTTCACCATCATCTGTTTGGGCGACTTTAAGGCTCCCATATTCTCCATGTCTATCTAAAATAACTATTGGAATCCCTTTATCTAAAAATTCTTCACAAAGGACACCCATAGTATAGGACTTGCCACTCCCACTTTTCCCGGTAATAAATATTCTTCCAAAATCCTTAACAAGCAAATATACTTCAAAAGGATATCCAAGTAATTTTCCTATATTAACTGATTTTTCAGGAGGATTATCAATTCCAAGTAAAGAAAGAATTTGTTCTTTAGTTGCAAGATAAACTTTTGCGCCCATTTCAAATGGTCGATTTGGTCTATCTCCAACTACTTTCAAATCTGCTTTTAATCCTTGAGAATCATTCCAGATTTGATTGATAGATAATAAAAAATATTTTCTATTACCTTCTTCATCTTTGTCTCCATAAATTACAAAATAATTATTACGTCCAACTTTTGGATCTTCAATTAATAATGTTGCTGTATCAATCTCAGTTTTACCCATTAATCGGCCTATCGGTTTTCCTTCAATGTCAGATTCATCTTCTTCAGACATTTTCTTTCACGCGAGTTTAGTTAAATGTTAATATCATATCAAAATTTTTATATATTTTCTGTTTTTCTATCATTTTTATTGGATGATAAGAATTTTTAGCTTTGCGTAAGCCTTCTATCCCTAAGTCTTGTTCTCGATTTACATATTTCCCTTTATCTTGACAACAATAACTTAAAAATTTATTATTTATTGCTTGATAAGATCCTTCATAATATGTATGTGCCTTTTCTATGTGAATTACTATTGTATCTTCATTAAGCATTTCACCGAAAGTATATCCTGCTGTTTTTTCTTCTACTAAAATAAGTCCTCCAGTGGCATCTAAAGAAGAGAAATTATCAAGAAGTTCATTGATAGCTATTTGCTCTTCATTAAGATCTTCATTTTTTTGACATTCATTAATATTACACCATTTATTTTGTAATTCTCGGCATTTTTCTAATAAATCTTCTGTAATGATATGAAATTCGAAATTGTATTTGTTATTGAACTTTTCTAATAAACGTCGTTTAGATCTATATTTATTTCCTTTCAATTTAATGAGATCTTCACTATTGTAAATATAATCCCAGTTTTTTCGATCACTTTGAAAATCTAAATTTAATTTCTTGAATTCCTCCATTTTCTGGAGTTTCTCCGAAATTTTGTTTGGGATCCTATGAAATTCAATATTACTAAAATTTTGAAACAATTCGATAATTTGATCTTCAGGAGAATTCCCAATTGGTGGAAAAAACATTATTATATCGCCATTTCCAATAATTGGTGAATCCCATTTTTTTAAAAATGTTTTAGAAAACAATATTAAGTGGTTGTTGTGCTCTAAAAAAAGTAAATCGTAATAATTTCTCCAAATAAATAAATTGGTGAAGTTTAATTCTGATATCTCAGGTGGATTTT
>JARRLT010000280.1:0-3685 GCA_037386725.1 Promethearchaeota archaeon | reverse complement strand
TTATAGTTTCATCGCAAATACGACCACACCTGAAGATTATTATAATACTTTTTTACTGTTTCAAGATTCAAAAATTAGTCTAATTCTAATAAATGGCTTGATTGCTCAGTTTTTTATAATTCTCTGTACATTTTTCTTTGCTGCCAATGCAGAAATAATGAGATTGAGATTTAAGAATTATAGCTATCCATTAAAAAAGACTCTTGAAACAACTAGAAGATTTACTGAAAGCCACGATATTTCCGCCGCAATATTGTTATTGCTGGGTTTAGAAGTATCAACCTTAATCTTAACATATGGTTCTTCTTATAGAATAGCAGGGATATATGCGCAGATGGCAGTGGTAAGTATTTCTGTGCTTAGTGATATGTCCGCAGCCTTAATCGGAAGAAGATGGGGCAAACATAAATGGCCAATAGTAAAAGGCAAATCTTTGGAAGGATCTGCTGCGGGATTTATAGTAGGATTCTTTTCAGCCTTAGTGTTTGTTGGACCAATTTTAGCTCTTATTGGTGCTTTAGTTTTTGTGTTTACAGACGTTTTACTGGCAAAAATCAACATTTCTGACAACGCATCCAATCCAATTATAATGGCATTAATTTTTAAACTTTTAATCTTTCTTGTAAGTCCCTTGATTGTCATTATTCCCTTTATTCGTATTTGGTAATTTTATAATTTTGTTGAGTCAACTTCTTCAACTATTATTTAATAGGATAATATTCATGATTTTTCTAGAAGAGAAGTAGATGTTAATTAGGATGACATATTACTTGATTCTATGAAAGTCACTTTAATTGTAGGATCACCCAGAAAACACAGAAGTTGCAATTTTTTAATTGAAAACACTATAAAAGGGATTAAATCTGTTTCAGAAGAGATTGAAATTTCTAAGCTGCAAATTTCTGACTATAATATAACCCCCTGTAATGGTTGTGACAACTGTTTAAGAGAACCTTATACATGTCCTTTATCTGAATCTGAAATTGATGATCTTAAAAAGATTGAACAGGAATTGTTTAGCTCTGATGCCGTTTTAATCGCATCTCCCTCATATTTCGGAAGCGTTTCCGCATATCTAAAATTAATGATCGATAGATCTAGACCTTGGAAAATGAACAATTATTCACTTTCAGATAAATTTTTTGCTCCTCTCATAGCTCAAGGAACTCGTAATGATGCGGCAGGAGGTGTAATCTACGATTTAATTAATTTTGCCATTATTCAAGGAATGATCGTTGTTGGAGCATTAGGTAATCCGGTGTTAGAACAAAATATCCCTGTTACAAGTTTACAAAAATATGGAAGAAAAGAATTTTTAAGAAAAGATGAAGTAGATGAATTAGGAGCAAAAATTTCAGAAAATCTTGGAATTAGAGTAGCGAATTTAATAATGAAAAGTAAAAAATAAATTTCTTAATAATCTTCCTTCTTATCAGATCTATTCTTTTCTATATTCTCCTTGCTTTTTTTAATATTTCATCATTATTTGACTTGACATCTTCTTTGAAGTCTTTAATTCTTTTCTCTTCTGATATTAAAGAAACATCATTAGATTTGGTTGGTATCCCTCTATTGATGTTTTTTTCATCGTATGATGATTCTTGTGTTTTAGAAATTCCTTTTTCCTCATCTTTCTTTAAGGGTTTATCACCGGGATACATTAGATTAACAGTACCTCCTGTTATAATAAGGATAATAAAAATTATTATGTACATAGTCCAGTTATTCGAGGGAAAATAATCAAGTAAAAAAGTAATCCATCCCACCATCCAAGATCCTATTGGCATTACTATAGGTTGAACTATTCTTACAACAAAAGCAATTATATCTGCAATAAGTTGATATATATCAAATGCTTGAATAATCATTCCTTTTTATCACCTCTTGCTTTTTCAATTCGTATTTGTCTAATTTTATCCCGATTTACGATAAAATCAATTAAATCATATCCTTTTATGATTACCATTAGAAAATAAATTCCCATATAGGTTAAAACCAACGTTCCCACAATCATAATTACTGTTCCATCAGCAAATAAATATTCAATATCGGTAGCTCCTGAAAATTTATAACTCCATAAATACATACAGTTTAATATTATTTGAAGCAGGGCAAAAATTCCTTTTCTGATTGATTGTTTTGGGGAAGAATAATTGAAGAAAGCACATCCCGATATAAGTAGTCCAAATGCGACTATCCAATAGATAATTTCATTATACTTCGCTTCTGACAGACGAATTGTAATTCCTAGCACTGGAATCTCCTTAAAAATTGTAAATGTTGTCAATGGAATGATTATTGTAATTGCCATATAAACTAAAGTAAATAATATACCTCTTGTGATATTTTTAACAGCACCCATGTGATTTTCACCTTTTTTATGGAAAACTAAGTGATTGATTATATATATTAACTACAAATGAAAGAAGACCCAAACAATATGTAGCTCTAAAGGTAAAATCTCCCGTGAAATCTATATTTTCACCAAAATCAATTTTGCTTGGATCCGGGATATTGGAAACAATAAAAGCAGTAGCATTGTACGTGTCTGATAAAGTCTGACCATGAATAACATCTGGAAAGGGAATAGTTTCATCAAAAATCATAGTTTTTATTCTTGTTACATTATAAATCATATAAATTTTCAGACGAAATGAGAGATCAGTTAAATCATAATATCCGGCATTAGTTATATTATATGGAATTTCAAGATACATTCCACTTGGATTAGAAATATTTAAAGAACCGTATACTGTTCCAGAGGGGATCGCAATATTTCCAGGATTTTTCAAAATGTTTACAGCTGAAATTCCTCCAACAATCGTGACAGCTGACATTGTAGTTGTAAGAAATAGTATAAATATCCTCACAATCCATCGAAAAATTCTTGAAGGTCTCATAATTTATATCAAATTTAAATCAATTTTTCAAAAATTTTTTTATAAGATAACGCGATAGTTATTTCTATATATCTATATGAATTATATAAATTTTTGCCGTTTTTGTAAATTCTATATTTTTTAGCATTCTATATATAGAAAAGGACTGATATTTCGAAAAAAAAGAAAAAATAAAATTTAAAACATAGATAAAGTCTTATTCTTTATCTCTAAAACGGTTGCATACCGAAAAATCACTATTCTTCTATTATTTGAAAGAACAGGTCACATTTTTATTAATTTTTTCTGAAATTATTCCTTTATTTATGGATTACGAGGACATTTTTCTACCAAATCTTTTCCATGTCTTCAACTCAACAACTACTTCTTTACTTTTTTTCAATTCTTCGAGAAATTGCTTTTCAATGAAAATTTCAATAGATTTTGAGTTATCAGCATCCAATTCTACATTCCTATAATTCACGAAACCACCATGATTTAAAACTGATTCTTTATCCACTAATTGGACTAAATCTTGACAGAAACTCCCTGATCAAGATCTTGTAAAGTATTGGTATAAAGCAAGAACTATTTCCTCGTCGTTGTTTTCCATATGTTTTTCAATTTGTTCTTTTATCGTATTTTTTGCTTCTTGAGATATACTAAGATTCATTACGTCTCATTTAATTTTTTGTTGATAAATTATATAGATAAAATAAACAAAATCACTAAAACTTTAAGATAATATTTTATAATTTCATTAAGAGATTCCTTTATATGATCTAATTGTTAAATATTATCTTAAA
>JARRLT010000279.1:0-8770 GCA_037386725.1 Promethearchaeota archaeon | reverse complement strand
CCAGCCGCACATTCTGGCCTTTCTTCCCGATGGCAATTGAAAGAAATTCATCTGGAACAATAACTTCCATGGAACGATCCTCTTCGTCTATGATAACCCTTGAAATTTCCGCAGGCGCAAGTGCATTGCACACAAATCTTGCCTGATCAATATGATAGGGAATAATATCTATTTTTTCACCCCTGAGTTCCTGAACAACGTTTTGTACACGGCTGCCTTTCATTCCGACGCAGGCGCCAACGGGATCTATATCAGAATCGTTTGAAGTGACTGCAAATTTTGCCCGAATGCCGGGTTCACGTGTGGCCCCGATAATGGTGACGATTCCTTCGTTTATTTCCGGCACTTCTGTTTTAAAAAGGGCGACTAAAAAATCAGGGTGCGTTCTGGAAAGAACAATCTGCGGACCGCGTGTGTCGTAAAGGACATCGACAATGTATGCTCTGATTCGATCGCCGCGACGGTAAGATTCCTTTGGGATCTGTTCCCGAGTCGGCAGGATTCCTTCTGTATGCCCGAGATTAACAATAATGTCGTTTCGATCAAAACGCTGAACGATTCCGTTGATGATTTCACCCTTTCGGTCAATAAAGTTGGAATAGACGGCATCCCTTTCAGCATCTTTCATTTTCTGTATAATGACCTGCTTGGCAGACTGAGCAGCGATACGCCCGAAGGTGGAAGTGTCCATTTTTGTCCCGAGGCTATCGCCGACTTCACATTCCGGATCCAGCTTTCGTCCCTCTTCAATGCTGATTTGCAGGTCAGGTTCTGTAACGACTTCGGCAACGTCTTTAAACTGGAAGACCTCTATTTCGCCGGTCGATTCATTGTATTGAACTTCAATATCGACGCTGCTCCCAAATTTTTTCTTCGCAGCAGATATCAAAGCCTCCTCAAGAGCTTTGATTAAAATCTCACGGTTAATGCCCTTGTCTCGACTCACCTGTTCGACGACACGTTTTATGTCTGATATAAACATCCGTTTTCTCCACTGTTATTTATTCTGTCACTGAAAATCTGGTCTTCCCGCCGGGGCAGAGCCCTTCTGGGGTGGTGCCTGGATCTAAGTCCTTTACTGTCAATCAAAAATTATGCTTTAATCTCTTTAGAGATGTTATCTGCAAGCCTGGCTTCTTCGTATGTAGAAGAACCAAGCATAAATGAATGTCCGATGGCCCATAGTGCAAAAGTTAAAATAAGCAAAGCGCATATTCTATTAAGTAATGCTTTGGGATTCCTGAATAAGACAAAGAAAACGAGCCATAAATAAATAGTAAAGGTGAAAAGAAGAGGATTCTTATTTTTTCTGGTCACCATGATAGTGCTCTGCAATTTAACTTACTTCGATATTTAAAGATAGGTTATATCTTTATTCTATTTATAGGTATTGCTATTTTACTAATTTGGGCATTGTCATCTCTAATTATATTTATTTTGGAATTAATTAACCAAATTCTCCGAATTGGTTCCTTCTATAACATCTTTTTTAATATCACACTTGTATTACTCATTATAGGAATAATTCCCTTAATTTCACTTTTTAATTTCACATCATTTGGAGAAAAAGCAAATAAAGTACCTGGAGCTGTTGATAACCTTAGTGCGGTTAGTATAATATTGGGAATAGCAAAATATCTTAAAGAACACAAAAATATTATCCCAGATAATGTAGAAATTCAACTGATTTCTTTTGGCTGTGAAGAAGCAGGTTTAAGAGGAGCTTATAGATATGTTGAACAACATATTGAAGAATTAAAGGAATATGATACTATTAATATTAATATGGATGCACTTCAAAATCCTAACAGAATTTCAATTATCGAATATGAGCCCACCACCCGTACTAAACATTCTAAGGAGGTAGTAGAATCTCTAATTGAAATAGGAAAATCCATTGGTTTAAATACAGGAAAATTTGGGGCTGGAAAGAAAGAAAAAATGATTGGACAATTCTGGGGTGAAGTGGTTGCAAAAAAGAATGTAGAGCTTCACTTGATCCATAACAGTGAAATTTACGATATTAAAACAGGGGTGGCGACACGAGCATGAACAACATAAACATAGCAGTACTGCTGGTATTAGCCGTTTTTAGCTCAACTATTCGACCAGAAGATATTGATGTGGGGCGAATATTTGTAGAATCAATAGTATGATTGAGATTAAACTGATTAATAGCATTGCAGTTATTAAACCAAGAAAAATTGTCAAAACAACTAAAAGAGCAGAAAATCCCAAAAAAGTAACAATTTGAACGATTAACATTTTAAGCCATTTACCAATTTTATGTTCTTTATTGATTTCTTCAATTGTATACTTATATCTCATCCTACCAAAAAATCTAATTTTAAGTAGAAATATATTAAATAGCATATTCCATACAATTAGTAAAAATATAAGTCCTATTAAGAAAATCTCAAAATTTTGTAGAATTATTAACAAAATTATATTAGGTATAATTTGTGATAATGTTTGAATTGTAAATAATAAATAAAATTTTGACTTTGCTCTTTCTCTAGGCACCACTGGTAATGAAGCCATCACAGTTGCCCCAGTTTCTTCCATTGTAAGTAATCCCGAAACAAGCATTGCTGAAATATACACAGAATTCATCAAGATCGCTAACGAAACAATTAGTAAATATATATTACCCCCAGGAATATCACTTAAAGCAAAAACGAATGAAAAAGACATAATAATCGGTATTATTAGAGGCATTATCAAAAACATTAATGTTTGAATATCTCTTGTAGCAGTGATTAGATCTTTTCTAAGATAAGCCTTAATGGGGCTTGTAATTGTAATTTCTAATTTTCTTTCTACTTTGATTATTTGTTTAGAAATAGTAATTGAAGTTTTTCCGCCCGTATAAGTAACGAGTTTTAATGACTTTATGGCTTTTTTATATACATAATATGTTATGAGTGTAAATAAGAGCATTCCAGTAATCGTGGTAATCCATATATTTAAACTAAATTGAGATGGAAATGTTGAAAGAGCAACTAAATATGCTGGAGAGAAAGGAAATGGTATTAGACTAAGTAAAAGGTTAAAAAGATTTGCATTTTGGAGAGACGCAAATAAATTTATAAAAAAACCTATTGAACTAAATGACAAATTAATGAAAAAACTCGTTAAAAACGAAAGAAGAATGAAACCCAACATAGTAAAAATCCTGATAGCACTTGCTTTTTTATCTTTAACAGAACCTGTACTAAGAACTCGACTTAAACGTCGTCCTATAAGTATTAAAAGACAAAAATTGAAAAGTACTGTAATAATCGAGGTAAGCCCCGTTGTAATTAAAACAAAAATATTTCTAGTACCTATCGTCATAATTACTGGAAACGCCAGGAACATAACAATTAAAGGTAGATCAAGGCTACGAAAAATTGTTAAAAAACCTATTTTATTTAATTTCTTTTCTGGAAGTGGCAGAGTATTTAGCCATTTGAACACTTCTCCTCTCATAAATGAGGAAGTATTCATTAAACCAAATATAATTAAATATATAAAAGTCATTCCAAAGAAAATACAAAAAAGAAAGCTTGATGTAAATAAGGCTGTTTCTATTGGAAAGGTTGCTCGAGATAAGAGATCAGAAATCTGGATATAGGTTAATAATGGCATAATTGGTAAAAAAATAAACAATACCATGTAAACAACTTTCAATATAACAGCTTGAGTTCTCATTGTGTTTTTGCTGTTTTCTAGTCTTTCAAGGATTTTTGATTGATTTGAGCCCGCAGTTTGAAGCTGTGCGTCTAAAAATACCTCATGAAACACAAATTTGGAAATTCTATATAATTTTAAATTCATTTTAACCACATTCTTACATTTTCTTTCCAAAAGAGGTTCTTAACTTTTTGATTATCTCATTTACTGATTTATCTTGTTCAGTTAATCTTAAAAATACATCTTCAAGACTCGCTCCAACTTTATCGGCTTGTTTTCTAAGTTCCTCAATTGTTCCAATACCAACCATTTTACCTTTATTAATTATTCCAATTCGGTCACATAATTCTTCAGCAATTTCCATAATATGTGTAGAAAATAAAACAGATCCCCCATTTTCAGTGTGAAGATCGAGTATTTCCTTTACAACTTTCACAGATTTCGCATCCAATCCTCCAAGTGGTTCATCCAAGATTAATAGCTCAGGATCATGAAGAATAGCCGCTATTACTTGAATTTTTTGTTTATTTCCATGTGAGAGTGTCGCAATCAGTTGATCTTTATATTCCAATGCCTCTAAACTCTCTAAATAATCTCGAGCTTTTGATGAAACTTTTTGCTCATCTAACTTACGAATAGAAGCGATAAAATTAAATAAATCTTCTGGAGTTAACGATTTGAATATCAATGGTTCTTCTGCTACATATCCAGTATTTGCTTTTATTTTTACATCATCTTTTTCTGGATTTAAACCAAAAACACTCATATTACCCTCTAAAGGTTCAAGAAGTCCTAATAAAAGTTTTATGGTCGTTGTTTTTCCAGCTCCATTAGGTCCTAATAAGCCAAAGACTTCTCCCTTTTTGACTTCAAATGTGATTCCGTCAACAGCTTTAACATCCCCGAAGTACTTTTTTAGATTTTCTACAATGATTATTTTATTATTTGACATTTTTTACATTAAAAATTGGTAATTTCAATTCTCAATAATGGAGATTATGAACGGAAAATTAAATACTCTTCATCTCTTTAGTAATGAGTCATTTCAGAACTACAAATAGATTAAACTTAAAAATTATTACCTTAATGAAGTTTGTGACCATAAAAATTGCTCAAAAACCAATTTTTAATCATTTTTTCATTTGTTTCTCTCTCATTATAATTGCTATTGAACCAATTACGATTATCATACCGATTAATTGAAAAGATTAGCTGGTACTATTAACGCTTCATTAACTCTGAAAACAGAAATAATTTTTTCTATACTTTTCGGATTTCTTATTTTAAAGGAAAAAATAAAAAATAAGTTGATATTAATATAATTCCACTAATGAAATTTCTTAAAAACACTACTTGAAATGCTGTTAATTCATTTCTATCAAAAGCAAATTTTGTTAGAGTATGCAGAAAAGTGAAAATTGCAACATCTATAATGAGAATTATAACTCCAACATTAAATGCTATCAGAGTGAAGTTACCTTTGGTTATAGCTAAAGTGACTCCAAACAATAGGATAAAGGAAAAAACTAATTGAGTTTTTGTGATTTTTTCATTTAAAATAAGAAATCCGAAAAGTATAGAAAAAATTATTTCTGTTTTCAGAGTTAATGAAGCGTTAATAGTACCAGCTAATCGAAAACCGGTATAAAGTATTATCGGAACAATCGTAAACGTTAAACCAATTCCTAAGATAAGTATAATATTCTTCTTCTTTTTCCATCCATTTAATTTTTGATCATAAATTTCAAATTGTTTAGGAAAATCATTTAGATTGGATTTAAGTTTTTTACGTTCCAGAAAAAATAAAGGTAAAAAAATAAACGCCTCAATTAAAGCGGTAATTGCAGCAAATATATAAGGATCAATATAGTCTGGTCTTGAATTCGCGATAACTGGTTGCAAGCCAATCAAAAAGGCGGCAATGGCTCCGAAGATTACTCATTATCATCATTTTGGGATTGTGAAACTTAAATTTACAGGTGTTAAGTCAATGGTTTTATCGTGTAAAGGATCTGGGGGATTTATAGAGATAATAATGTTGATTCTCAAATGAAAAGTCCCACTTTCCCTATTTAGTTGATCGGGTCCTAGTAATACTTTGATATTTTTAAGCCCCTCTCCTTTTAGGTTATGTGGATTAAATGTAAATATTAATGATCTATTGCTTGGCGTTGTTAAATTAAAGGTGATTTGAATATTAACTATTGCAGAGGAATTTGTACCGTGATCTGTAACCTGAGTTATATCATTAGCTTTAGAAAACATATATTGATATACATTCATACTTCTTTCTGAAACATTTGTTCCTGTGTCTGTACCTGTCCATTGTGCACTGTTTGCTGTTGATGTTGTTGATACTGGTGTACTTGATAAAGAAGTACTTCCTTCTGAGACTTGTACACCCATATTAACTTCAGCCGTATTTACCGTAAAACCACCATATAAAAAAACTGGAAAAAGTGCAAATCCAGAAATAACAATTCCCACAATTACCACAGCTATAATTCCAAATTTTACTTTCTTAGAAGGCATTTTATTATTTTTTCTTTAGATTCTAATTTGAATAACAAAATAGAATATTTCAAAAAAAGATTCAGAGTAATTTTTATAAATCAATTTCTTAAATTCCTTTCATCTAATAAGTGTTTTCGTTAATTTCAAATAAAATCTTTTACAAAAAAGTCTCCCAAGCTGAGATTATATTTTGTAGATATTCGGAATCCATTGATCTAGTTGTTTTATGAAGCTTTTCTTTATTCTCTTGAATTTGATTTTTTATAAATTCTTTTATTTTTTCAATTGTTATATTGTCTTCCTTTATTTTTTCAATTAACTTATCACAAATAGAATTTTTAATCAAATATAGATCATATGCTTCATGCGATAAATTTGTGATTAAATTTGGATGGTATTTACTTTTAAACCTAAAAATTTTATCTTCAAATGATTTTAATACTAAAAATTTTTTTAAATCTTTCATAAGAACAATCTAGTTTTGAATTTAATATATTATGATTAGCTAGCAAATTAATTATAAATTAACTAAGCGAATTGAACCGAAAAAATTAATTTTTATTCCTTATTATTTTCATTAGTTTTAATGATATATGTGTGATTAGATTTTTTATGACAAATAAGAAGTTTTCAACAGAACCAGTAAGGGGAATGAAAGATTTTTACCCTTCAGTTTTGCGTAAGTATCAGTACATTATAAGTAATATTGAGGAAATTGCAGAATTGTACTGCTATGAAGAATTTGAAAGTCCTCTTCTTGAACCAATAGAAATATTTGAGGTAAAATCCTCAGAAGAACTCGTAAATGAACAATCTTTCATCATAGAAAAGAAAGAAGGAGAGAGGTTAATTCTAATTCCTGAATTAACACCTTCACTAGCTCGAATGGTTTCTCGAAAAAGTCAGGAGTTTAAAAGACCTATTAGATGGTTTTCCATTCCAACATGTTATAGATACGAAAGACCTCAAAGAGGGCGTAGAAGGGAATTTAAGCAATTGAATTTTGATATTTTGGGAGAAGATTCTTTATATGCTGAATTGGAAATTATTAATATCGCTATAGATATTTTTAAAAGCTTCGGTGCGAAACCTTCTCAATTCCAATTATATTATAACAACCGCAGGTTTATGGATGCAATTTCTGAGTATCTTTTTGAAATTCCTAAGGAAAAAATGCCATTAATATTCAAGGTTATCGATAAAGCCGAGAAGATGGAAGAATCTGAATATGAGAGATATTTAATCAATACATTAAGAGATGAATTTATAATTCAAGGTATCAAAAAAATTACTCAATCAAAAAGTTTGGAGGATCTTATAGACAGTTTTGATGATTTTCCCGAAGAGATATTAGAATCAAGGGGATATAAGGAACTTTTGAAATTGGGACAATTAATTAATGATGCGGGGATTTCTGAATATTGTTCTTACTCTCCATCTATCGTAAGAGGTTTAGATTACTACACAGGTATTGTTTTTGAGGTATTTGACACTGGTTCAAAAAATACTCGCTCTATTTTTGGAGGGGGAAGATATGATGATTTATTATCATTATTCTCGGATGAAAAATTGTCTGGAATTGGATTTGGTATGGGTCTTTTAATGTTAAAGTTGTTTCTTGAAACATATGATTTATTACCCGAGGATCTTGAAGAATACGATTATTCTGACACAGTATATCTTGTTTCAGTAAATGAAAAAGTATCTTCATATGCTCTTAAAATTGCTAATAAAGTCCGAAGAGAGGGATTCCCTTGTATTTTAGATTATCGTTTTCAGGGAGTAGGGAATCAATTTAGTAAAGCTAACGAATTAGGTGTATATGTTAGTTGTATTATAGGACCTAAGGAAATGGAATCTAATAGTGTTACTTTAAAAAATATGATAAGTGAAGAACAAAAAAATATAAAATTTGAAAGCATTATTGAGGAAATTTATAAAATATTTGATGAAATTGAGGATGATTTCTAATTAATTAGGTATCAATCCTTGTGGGGGATTAATAGTGGAAGCACTACTTCTAAGCTTATTATTTTTTGCTAATTTAATAGGAAGATAATTATGTGTAATGAATCAAACTCTTGAAAAGAAATTAGCTGTTAGTTTTTAAAACATTTCCTTTCTTGGGAAGATTATAATGGTTATGATGATTATTACGCATTAATGATAAAATTTAAACCTACATTGCATCATTTAGTAAATCGATCTTTTAGATTATTAAAACATTCGTCACAGAAAAAAATTCTTCTCGTCGATGATGAAGAAAGCATCCACCTCCTTTACCGGGAAGAATTCGAGGAGGAGGGCTACGAGGTCCATTCCGCCCTCTCCGGAGAAGAGGCCCTGGAGAAGCTCAAAATCATCAAGCCGGACTTGGTCATTCTCGACATCAATATGCCGGGGATGAACGGCATCGACGCCCTGCGGCGCATCAAGGAGATCGATCCTAATCTCAAGGTTATCCTGAGCTCTGCCTATCAGGAGTTCAAACAGGACCTCGCCTCCTGGGCCTCCGACGAGTACATCGTCAAATCTTCCAATCTGGAAGAGCTCAAGGCCGCGGTCAAGCGCCATCTCTCCT
>JARRLT010000278.1:0-3159 GCA_037386725.1 Promethearchaeota archaeon | reverse complement strand
GGATTTCAGAGAGTTGTTGTTTAATATTATTTTTGCTATTACCATAACTACTAAATTCATTTTGCTCCATTTTTATTTCCTCATTTAAATTCTAGATAACTTAGACCTTCCATAAGGTGAGATTTTAAAAAAGAAAAAATACCAATAAATAAGAGAAATTTTTTAATCAAAAGGGATTTAAAGTCAAGATTTCCCCCTATTAAGGCATATGTTCTATTATATGTATATGATATACCATTATTGTACATATACATAAGGAAGTTTTTCCAAAAAATGATAGAAACTCTCACCGAGGATTATTGTTACCATTTGATTTTTGAGACTACTAATTGATTAGATTATATTATATTTAAAGGTTTCTATGAGAAGCCAAGTGATTGTAGTGGCATGCATGCCAATATAGAGAAGAGATATTCTAATTACATTTCACTAAGAGAAATTAGATTCCTATCAAGAAAGAAAAAAATGTTAAAATGTTAAATTACTTGGTAAGGTCTTAATTTTCAATTTAGAAAAATAATTTTTTTATTCAATATGAAAGAATATATTTTTCAGTTTTTTCATTTTCTTGATTTTATTTTTTTAAACTCAAATATCTACATAAAATCTTCGTATATATAATCTGAGAAAACAATCATCATATTTTTCATCCCAAAATAGACAAATTTCACATTTAGATCTCATCAGAACTCCATTCTCTATTTAATTGCAATTCTACCATCCACCCTCAAATTTTCTCTCGTATGAATTTTCAAACAATTCTCACAGACAATTTCTGTGATATGAGGAGGAAAATAAACTTTACTTAGTTGTCCACATGAACAATTTAATATTATTACATATTTAGCATTGTGTTTTCTTAAATGAAAGAATAGATCTAGATATAAGGCAAATATATCTATTCCTCTATCTAGAATAATTAATTTGTAGTAGAATTTCCACAGATCTTCCTTGGGAAATGTCTTATCATAAGATAAAGTACCATTATGTGTTCTGTCTCTTATCCTAATATTATTATCATCAACAGGGATGATCCCACAAGTGTCTTTATGTGAAGGAGCATTTCTAATATGTATTAATTCAATTAAGGTATTTTTAACAATATCTGGTGGGGTTCTATTATTATTCTCTTTTAGCTGAAAAATTAGTTGTAATTTATTTCCATAGATTTTGCCTTCATGCTTACCCCATTCATCACCTAAATACTTACATCTCGATAGGAAAAGAGCATAATGATTAATATAATTGTTTTCAAAAGATTCGATAATATCAACAATATCTGATTCAGCTGAATCAAATGTATTCATAAGACTTTTTTCTGTGTAAATTCTATTTAGTCTATTTATTTGAGCTTTAAATGCAGGTTCATCTGATACAGGTGCCATTGTATATAATAGCGTACAAAAATTTTCAGGAAGCGTATTTAGATACTGATTTGTTCGAGATATTAGATATTCGAACCATTTACTAGAAAGATGGAGGATAAAATCATTTAATCTTCCAATTTTATTTAAAATAATATTAGTAAGGACTTCTTTAATCAATCGGATAAATAAGATTTCCCATTGGTACAGTTTAGGTTCATTTTTATTTATCACTGCCCATAATTTCTCCAATAAAGAATCTACTTCAATCCAGTCAAATAAATCTTTAAAGGAATTTATTAACCTAGAAGCTTTTTCATTAATGAAATCTTTAATCTCATTCGGATCTAAGTTTTTCCACCAAATGTTAAAGAGATCCTTAAAATCAGGCATAATGTCATCCGTAATATAATTAATTTTTTCTAAATTCCAAATATTGATTTAAATGTTATTTTATCTTAAGTCTCATCTCAAGATTTTTTGCTATAAATTTATTATAACCTTAACTTAAATAAATTTATATTAAGACTATCTCGAGTCATATGTTTGAATGAATGGCTTATCTTTCTAAAATTCTTTCACAATATTTGTTGATAAATGCCTCCAGATTTCTTTTTAATATTTTAAAAACATATCTTCTTAATGCATAAGCAACAACATCTGCAATTTGCACTCCTAAATGAATTTGAGAATATACAATAAGAGATATTTCAAAAATATTTTTAGGACTTCCTATCAACTATAACTTGTTCTAGAAATCATAATTCATATAAATTCTTATTACACAGATATATGAGGAAGTTTTTCCTAAAAATAATTGGAACTTTCACCGAGGATTATTATTACCATTTAATTTTTGAAATTCCTAATTGATTAGATTATATTCAAAGATTTCTATGTAAAGAAGAATTATTACAGTGGTACACGTGCCAATAATGAGAAGAATCCTTGGAATTTTATTAGGATAAAGAATTTTGATTGCTAGCAAATGAAACATATAATTTTTTCATGGTAATATTTATATAAGAAATGAGAATAAAATATTATTAACATAAGACTTAGGCTTAAATTGACTAAAACTAACTTATGTAATGTTCTGGGTTAGATCTTCCGAATAAAATGATACTTGGTGGATCAAAATTAATATAGAAAAAGACAGAAGAAAATTTAGGACTATTTATCTTAAAAACATCACATCCTTAAATCTCACTAAATTAAACTTCAGTTATGAAAATATAATGCCCCGATTTTTTGAGTTTTATAGTTCCCTTCCACAGAATCATTATTTGAGAAATATAACCCTTACTGCTCCCATATTTATCTATATGTATCTTAAGGAACATTATATCAAAATAAATAAAACCAAATTTCTCAAAATTAATAATTTAGAAAGGTCTGAATTTGGAAAAAGATTACTTAAACTAAGCCATTTAAGACATGAATATCGTGAAAGAGAGAAAATGTTCTACATTATAAATTCTATTAAACAAATAAAAGTTGAATTCTCTCTAAACACAAAATTTTTACTCATATGTGAAGAAATCTACAAGAAATATTATCGACTTTTTCAATACACAACACAAAATATGACTATTGCAGTAATATCAATTTTAGCTATTCTGGTCCTCAATAATCCATCTGTTTTATATAGTAAAATAAGTTCTTTTTGTAATACTAGTCCCGGAGCATTACATAATTTCATAAAGCACAAATTCATCTCTGAAAGGTTTCAAAGTAATTTCTCAGGTGTAATATCTTCGAAAGATCTAATCTTAAACGAATTAGGCAATATTTC
>JARRLT010000277.1:0-4099 GCA_037386725.1 Promethearchaeota archaeon | reverse complement strand
TTTGCCATCGCATCGGCATAAAGGAAGCTGGGCAGGTAAGCGATGCCAAGCCCGGCGATTGCCGCATTCAGCAGCGATTGCCCGTCATTCACGCTCAGCCAGCCAGCGGTGCGCACCTGACGCAGCTCGCCCGAGGCGGCGGGAATTTTCCAGACATTGCCTGAGGCCTGGCTGGAATAATGCAGAAGCTTGTGATCGTTCAGATCGTCGATCCGCATCGGGCGGCCGTATTTCTGGAAATACGAAGGGCTGCCAACCATGCGCTGCGTGGTTTCGCTGATCTTGCGGGCCCGCAGGGAGCTGTCTTCCAGCTCACCCACGCGAATGGCCATATCGAAGCTCTCCGGGCAGGAATTGAAAGGAAAGAAGATAAAGGAAACTATTTAATAATAGATACGTTATATAACTCTGCCAATTCATATATGGATCTAAATATTGAGCAAAACAAAACTTATTTATATAGAATCAAAAATATGTTTTTTAGATTTTACAAAATGAGGTGAAACAAACTTAATAAATTTAAAATAAGGTGAAAAATATGAAAATAAACCAATCAGATAAAAAACATAATAAGAAAACTCTCGTAATTTTTATCCTCGTAATTGGAATATTTGCCTTCAACTTCAATTTTTTGATTATAGGAGGTCATGCATTATATAATGGTCCAAATTATTGGGGGATGGGATTTCCCGGAGGATATCATCCTCCTATGCTTCCTAGTGAATATAGATTTATTGGAGGAAGGAATGAGCCAGAACACTATGGATCTCACGATTGGTGTGGAGACGCTACAATCCGAATACTTAGAAATCCTCTTTATAATCCTACAGGATTTGAAGACTGGTATTGGCTTATGAATAGTAAAGTTGCGGACTATCATAATCCAAAATGGGAATCCATTTATGCAAATAGTGAAGCCTTCCATCGAGTTGTACGGAGCTATATTTCTTTTCTATTTGCAACTGAAATGCCGGATGCTAAGGATAGTACCAGGTGTAGATCATTTACTATAAGCCAAGAAGCAGCAACTATAGGAGATATATCCTCTGAAGGGAGAAAAGGAAAGTGGGTTGGTCAAACGAAACAACATAGGTTTTTCTTTAATATTATTGAAAAAGACGGTGAAAATACTTTAACATACACACCAGATCCCGCTAATTCTAGAAGTCCTGAAAAATGTTACTTATTAGCTAAACAAGCAATAAAATGTATTACTAATAGTGGTCCTAATAGTGAAGGTGAAACAGTATCAAAAATGAAACCAGAAGCAGCAGCCGCTTGGCTTGGGGCAATGTCTCATTTTATTTTTGATTTGGCTTCCCCAGGACATCTTATAGCTGAAAATAAAAATATATATGTTAAAAGTCCAAGAGGATTTCATTTTTGGTTTGAAGCTCAATTAAGTTCTTTAACTCTATGGTCTGGAAATTACGCTCCAAACCTTAAAGGCCCAGACATAAGATATTTTTCTGCTGATCCAATTTTTCCAGTAATAACTCCCATAAGACCAGACATTGCAATTAATACAATGGCATACACAGCTATAGGAATCTCTTATGGGATTAATGGAAGTTATTTATATGATGAAAATAATCTAAATTCCGGTGTATATATAAACAATTCAAACCAGTTTTGGGATTGGAAAGAAGATTTATCTACGGGTGTAACTCCCGAAGAAAGATGGAGAAATTCTGAGCATGAAAATTATTATAAAAAGGTTCAACTCCTCCTATCTTCCGCAATCTATTATTGTGCTTGTGCTATGCAATGGGTTTATAACGAAGCTGAAGAAACTGCTGAAGAGGAAATAGATCCAAATGGTTCTGCAAAATATCCACCAATTGATGATGGACACCCCATTGATCCTAAAAAGTTAGGTGATAAAAAAGATGCTAATATTGACAAGGCACGTAGGACTTTCGAAAATTTAGCGCGATTATCTCCTGCCCTCATTCCATTAATTCCTCAGTTAATAAAACAATTAATTAAAAAATATTCTTCAAGAAGATGAGTTTTTATTATAATCATAAAATTTTATGAGCTTTTTCTTTGGAATAGATGTCTCTTCTAAATAAATATTCATATTTCTATTCAATTCGTAGAATGGATCTATTTCTGATATTTTTGTATAACTTAGATCCAATTCCCTTAAATTTCGTAAGTTATCCAGCCCTTCTACTTTTTTAATTGGATTTCCATCTAAATATAATTCTTCTAGATTGATTAGGGAATTAAGTCCGGATATTTTTTGAATATAATTTGATGATAATTCCAATCTTCTCAAATTGATTAAGATCTCTAAGCCTTCTATTTTCTCCAATTCAGAACAACTTATTTCCAATTCTTCTAATTTCGGAAAAAATTCCATAAATTTTATTTCCTTCATCGGAACTTCCGAAGAGACAATTAAATTTACATGATGCGACTTTATTCCTATAGCTATATTTGCAAATTCAAAAAGTGCATTACCCCATTTATCTAATTCATAACCAAGGTATTTTGAGAGTAAGCCAAGTCCTATCGCCTCTCTTGGAACGACTTCGAATTTTTGATAATATTTTAGCCCATATTCACAGAAGATTCTCATTCTTAATCTCCGAGAAACTTTCGTGTTATAATTTTCTACCTTTTGAAAGATAAATCCAATCATATCCAGAGAACTGGGGTGATTTGTATGATTTATCATCCACTTTATGGCATTTTCACTTTTATCACAATAGTTTTCTAATAACATTTCAAGGATTTTCTTCTTTATCTCAATATCAGAGTCTGAAAGAAAAATAGATTCAAGAAAGAGATATAAATCATTTTGAAGGATGTTCAGATCATTTAGATATGTCAATGCTTGGATTCTTAGAGAAGAGCTTTTTTCATTTTCGATGATTGACTTTAGGGATTTAATTAATGAAACTCGTTCGATCTTTCCTTGTTTATATTGATTAATTAGGTCTGAAAAGTCTATATCTTCCATGATTAAATTATTTATGGATATTTAAGGTTATTAAGCCAAGTAATATTTTTCCTTTAAAATAAGATTTATAATGTTATCCCGAATCTCATCAACTTTTCTTTATAACTCATCTTTTTTCTTAAATTGTGAATTCTCTCATTATAAGCATCTAAGAAATCTTTTCGACATTCTACTGGATCATTTCTGTTACTACAAGAAAAATGTTTGAAATTATATTTCTTTTTTATTTCTAATTCACTTTTTTCCAAATTTGGATTCAAATTGTTATCATATAAATCTAATTCTTCTAAGTTAGTTAATTCTTGAGTCCATTCAAAGGTTTTAATAAAATTACTACTTAAATTTAAAACTTTTAAGTTTTCTAAGGCGTCTAATCCCTTTATCTCTCTGATAAGATTATTACTCAAATTTAGGGATTCTAAATTAGATAAATTTTCTAACCCTTTAATTTCGGAAATGTTATTATTTGATAAATCAAGAATCTTCAAGTTTTTTAAAGTATCAAGCCCTTTTATTTCATTAATTCTGTTTGGAGATAAACTTAAAACCTCTAAACTTTCTAAACTCTCCAGTCCCTTAATTTCTTCGATTAAATTGTCGTAAATGGTTAATTTTTTAAGATTTTTTAGATTAGTTAAGGAATTTATCTCTTTAATACCAGCGTACCCAATAAAGAGGATTTCTAAGTTATTAAGTCTAGTCAAATCTTTAATTTGTGATAAGGACGTCAGTCCAACGGAGATATCTAAATGCTTAAGTTTTCTAAATTTATATAAACCATCATAGGCATCTTGATAACAATTATTCCCTTGAATTTCAATATCGGTTACTTCAGGAAAGAAATAAGCAATATCAAAATTAGGAAGTTTATGGTCATGGAAATCCAATTTTCTTACATGACCATCAATTATTTCGGGACATAAATGCTGATGATTCGCGAGTGAAAAAGAAGTTTCATATCGGGATTCAAGACATAACTTTCCATGGCATTTAATGGAGAATTCCTCCATTAACTTAAATCCTAAGGCTTCACTTGTCGGGATATTTTGATGCTTTTTGATATATTTCCAACCCCGGATTCTTTCGACTTGAGAAAGGACTTTTTTTAAAAGACTGTTACTTTTACTA
>JARRLT010000276.1:0-3637 GCA_037386725.1 Promethearchaeota archaeon | reverse complement strand
AAAAAAATAAATGGGACTGCAATTTGTCTTAGCACAATAATTCCTGATTTAGATTTATTTTTTAGTATGTTTTTTAATTTTCCAATGAGGGATATAACACACTCTATTTTAGGAATTTTTATATGGACTTTACCCCTCACTATTATATTTAGTATGCTCTTTTCTAGGCATATTGGACCTTTTTTAGCAAAAATAGTAAAAAAAGATTTCTTCTTTTCAAAACCTTTAAGGTATTTTGGTGTGGATGGATGGGATAAATTGAAATTTAAAAAATTCAATAAAATGTATTTTATAATTGTATCTTATTCAGCAATAATCGGAGGAACTACTCATCTTTTATTAGACCTTCCTTCACATGAATATATTGAATTATTTTTTCCATTGATAATATTAAAAAATTTTGACTTTCTTCTATTCAATTTAATAGGTACTAAAATAAAAAACAAATAAATTTCAATTTGTAAATTTATTAGGAGATACACTTTAGATCCCAATAAAATCAACAGAAAGAGTATATTAAAAATAAATAATTGGTTTATTAAAATGAAGAGATCTGAAATCAATCTGATAATGAAAAACGCAGTCGAATTCTTTAATGAACAAAATTTTCATCTTCCTCAATTTGCTTTTTGGTCCATAGATGAGTGGAATAAAAGGGAAACTGAAATTGAAAAAATAATAGAGAATAAACTAGGGTGGGATATCACAGATTATGGAAGTGGAAATTTCAGTGAAATTGGACTAATTCATTTTACAATCAGAAATGGAAATCCTAAAGATGTTAAGAAGGGAGGGATTCCATATTGTGAGAAGGTCATGATTATCGAAGAGGGGCAAAAATTACCTCTTCACCATCATAAAAATAAAATTGAAGATATCATCAATAGAGGAGGAGGTATTTTAGAGGTAAAATTATATTCTATTTCTGAAGGGGATAAATTAGGTAAAGAAACATTACATGTGTATTGTGATGGAGTAGAAAAGGTTTTGGAATCAGGAAAGACAATAGAATTACTCCCCGGAGAATCCATAACTATTACACCAGATTTTTTTCATACTTTTAGTGCAAAACAGGGAAATGGCAAAGTTCTCCTTGGAGAAGTCTCAAGTGTTAATGACGATTACGGAGATAATAAATTTTTAGTAAAAGTGCAAAGATTTATTGAAATTGAAGAGGATGATACACCTCTTTATTTATTATATAACGATTATGAAAAGTATATTAAATCAAAGAATTAAGATATTCTTAATAAAAATTTTATCTGATATGACTTCTACCGAAAATGAATGAAAGTAGGAAAGAAGATTTAAAAATATTAGAAGAAGTTCCTTTTTATCAAATTAATATTAATCATGATTTTTGGAATCATTGGATAAAAGTAAATTCCAATACTTCAGTATTCAATCAATTGGAGGAATTACAAAAAGATGGGCACATTCAGAATTTTCAAGTAGCAGCTGGTATTAAAAAGGGTATTCATCAAGGGGAATTTTATTATGATTCTGATCTATACAAATGGTTAGAGGGAGCTTGCTATATTCTTAAATTAAATGAAAATTCTCAAAAATTTAAAACACTAGAAAATAAAGTTCGAGAAATAGCACATCTTATTGAAAAATCACAGTTAAGGGATGGATATTTAAATACGTTCTATTCAACCAAATTTATCCAGAAACGATTTACTAACCTATTGATCTTTCACGAGTTATATTGCGCTGGACATTTATTTGAAGCAGCTCTCGCATATAAGTTAGCATTCAATGATGAAAAATTACTAAAAGTTGCGAAAAAATTAGGTAATTTATTATTAACAAAATTCCTTAGAAGCAAGGATGCTCCAGGCCACCCAGAAATAGAATTAGCACTTTTTAAATTAGCAAATCAAACAAAAATTTCAAATTATAAAAAACTAGCAAAACATTTCATTCAAATGCGAGGTAATATCCCTCACTATAGGACCTACGCTTTACAAAAAATTATAGATATGCAAAAAACATTAAAAAAGTCAGAGGAACTTAGCAAAAACCATCAAGAATCTAAAAGTAATACAGAAGTAGCAGAATTTTTTGGAAATTTATCTTTCTTAGACTATGTGGAGTTGATAAAGCAAAATTTTAATGGAAAAATGTATCAATTAAATAAACCGATTAAAGAAGCTTATCAACCAGTAGGTCACGCTGTCCGCGCTATGTATTTTTATTCTGGAGTAACAGATCTCTATATGGAAACCAAAGATGAGGTATATTTAAAAGCACTTAAATTAATTTGGCTAAAAATGGTTAAAGCACGAATGTATATTACAGGGGGTATAGGATCACAGAAAGCAATCGAAGGATTTGAAGGAGATTTCTTACAAAGACTTGAAAATTCATATTCTGAAACTTGCGCTACTATAGGTAATATTTTATGGAATTGGAGGTTATTAAGAGTTACTAGAAAAGCAAAATATTCAGATCTGATTGAAAAACTATTATATAATGCAATGTTGGTAGGACAATCTTTAGACGGGAAGGAATACTTTTACTATAATCCACTCATATCACATGGAGAACATGAACGTCAGAAATGGTTTAAGTGCCCTTGTTGTCCTACAAATGTGATCCGAACGATTCCTACCCTTGGAAAATATATCTACAGTACTTCGGAAAAAGAAATTTGGGTTCATCAATATATAGGGAATGATATAAATTTTTCATTAAAAAGTAATCTTGATATTTCATTATCAATGGAAAGTAAATTCCCCTGGAAAGGAGATATAAACATAAAACTTTCGATTTCTCAACCGACTCTGATTTCTCTTTTTCTTAGAATCCCTAATTGGACGAAAAGTGCAGATATTAAAGTAAATTCTGAAATTATTAAAGATCAAATAGACCCTGCCTCTTATTTTGAAATAAAAAGAATTTGGTCTTCAAAAGATGTCGTCGAAGTTCATTTTGAAATGCAAGCTAAGTTAGTTCATAATGATCGAAGGATTAAAAGTACTAAAAATAAAGTTGCTATAAAATATGGCCCATTAATTTACTGTTTGGAACAAAAAGACAACAAGGATATTGATATTCGAAACATTATTATTTCTAAGAACCAGAATCTTAAAATTAATTATAATAAATCTTTATTAAATGGGATATTCAGTATATCAGGAGTAACTTACAATGGTAAAGAATTTTTTGCGATTCCTTATTATTGTTGGGGAAATCGGGGACCAGATAATATGGTAGTTTGGATGAAATCAAAAAAATAATCGCAACTTAAAATAAGAATCATTCAAACGATTCATGATTTCTGGGATTAATATATTTTTCAAACAAGACTTCGGTCATCACATCAAAAACCTTTTGAACATTTTGCCCTGTTTTTGAGCTAACTTCTATAAAAGCTGCCATGTTATATTTTTTTGCTGCTAAGATCCCATCTTCACGTGGAACTGCTCGATATTTTTCTAAATCGAGCTTTGCTCCAACCAAAACAATGGGAATATCTCCTGCATGTTGGCGAATAATTTGAGTCCAATCAGGTAACCTATCTAATGTAATAGGATTTGTGATATCATATAGAAAAAAAGCACCATTCGCACCCTTACAATATTGCTTCAGCAAAAAACGAAACCGTTCCTCTCCACCAAAATCCCAGATC
>JARRLT010000275.1:0-5802 GCA_037386725.1 Promethearchaeota archaeon | reverse complement strand
AAGATATAAAGTCCTATAATCATCAAAATATCAATAAGAGTATTGGTCGCTTCGAATTTAAGAGGAGAACCTAGTAAAATATTTGTTAATATTAATAAAACTAAAATTACTATTAAAGTAAATCTTACTGTGTATTTTGGAAGATATAAAGGATAAAAATTCTCCTTATCTTTAAATTTAATTAGTTTTACTGACTTTACCTCTTTAATAATTTTCTTTAGTTTTTCCTTGTCACTTTTTCTCGCTTCAAAATAAAATGCAATCAATATAAAAATCGCATTTATTATTATTCCTGGAATTTGATTGTTTGTTAATATATATGTAAAAGGAAATAAAATGATCAATAAGGTTGTTAATGCTCTCATTGTTCCCTTTGGTAATCCTAATGGTTGTCCTTCTACCTTTCCATCTTTTGAAAATCTTTTAAGAATAATCCAATAAATGACAATTAAAACAACAATCCAATTTATCATCATCTAAAAATGAAAAATTAGATAATAAAAGGATAGCAACATAGAATTTAGACAAATATATACTATATATAGAAGGTAATTTAAAATTCTATAAAATCAACTTATTTTAATGTAGTTAAATTTAGGAAAAGCCACCATGATGAAATTCAATTTTACAATCTAAATTCTGTTTTTTACAGAAGGATCTTATCTCATTTTCAATTGATTCCCACTTTAAAGGATTTTCCTTAAAATCCCTGTAAAGTGGAATAAGATCAGGATTATTTTCTTCTAAGAAATTAAAAATTCTTGAAACATTATGAGGACGGAAGTTCAAATTCTCAAACATATAATAGTCTGTATAGTCTAAAGATAATTCAATAATTTTCTGGAAATTTGTTATTCCAGGAAAAAATGGAGAGATAAAAATGTATGTTCTTATACCGTTTTTATACAATTTTTTAACTAATTCTAATCTTTCCATCGGTTTAGAAGCTAATGGTTCTAACTGCTTTGCTAATTTCTCATCTAATGTATTGATTGAAATTCCAACTTCAAGATTCTTAAAGTTTTTAAATAAATCAATATCTCTTTCTGCGAATTTGGATTTGGTTAAAATTGAAATTTCTGCTTCGGTTCCTAGAAGCGATTTTAAGGTTTTCCTATTATTTTTGTATTTCAATTCTAATGGAATATAAGGATCGGTTACAGAACTTAATAAAATCTTTTTCTTATTGTATTTATGAGGTTTAATTTTATTAAAATCAAATAATTTTATGTCTAAAAAATTACCCCACTCTTCTCCTTTATGATTGGTAAATCTTTTCATAAATTCAGCATAACAATAAATGCATCCGAAATAACAGGGGTGATTGACATAGCTGCCGATTACCAGAGGTTCGAATTTCATCTCTATTATTTGAAATATTTGAGTTCCTTTAATAAAAATTGATTCAAAAAATAAGTCTTTTTTTAAACAAATTTGAGATTGTGAATTGATTAGTAATAGTTCAGCAGAAGCGACAGTAAAAAAGATTAAGAAAATAAAACCAAAACTAAAGAGAGGCATGAATTATAATTCCGCTTTTAAGATTTGTAATATAAATTTTCTCCAGTTTTTTTATCAAAAAAATGTAGTTTATCCTTATCAAAGATGAGATTTACTGTATCTTCAATTTTATAGGTTTCGATATTTCTAATGAAGGCAATTATTCTTTCATCTTCTACTTTTAGATGGATTTCAAATTCTTTCCCCATTGGTTCAATAATCTCAATAGTCGCTTTAAGAGAATTATCTGAATTTTCTTTCGATAATACAATATCTTCAGGTCGAATACCTAGTACGATTTCTTTTTCTTCCAATTCATTAACTATCTTCGAAGCATTTGGTAATCTGTAACTCAAATTTCCGAACGTAAAATAAACGCTTCCGTTCTCTTTTTTTACATACCCATTAATCAAATTCATTGGAGGACTTCCAATAAAACTTGCTACAAATAGGTTTTTTGGAAAATCATATATAATTTGGGGTTTATCTATTTGTTCAGTTTTTCCCTTATTTAAAATTGCAACTCTATCTCCTAAAGACATTGCCTCAATTTGATCATGTGTAACATAAATCGTTGTTATGCCTAATTCTCTATGCAATGCTTTCAATTCTGCTCGAGCAAATATCCTTAATTTTGCATCGAGATTAGAGAGGGGCTCATCCATCAAAAATGCGTTGGGTTCCCTTACAATTGCTCTTGCTAGGGCTACTCTTTGCCTTTGACCACCACTAAGTTGTTTTGGTTTTCTTTCTAAAAGTTCTTCAATTCCTAAATTTTTTGCGGTTCTATTTACAATGTTCTTAATTTTCTCCTTATCTATATTACTTAATTCCAAAGGAAAAGCAATATTCTTGTAAACTGTCATATGTGGATATATTGCATAATCTTGAAATACCATTGCTACATTTCTTTTTTGAGGTCTTTCAAAATAATTATTATCTGCACTTGTAATTATCTTATCATCAAACCATATTTCTCCCTCCTCTGGTTTAATTAGACCTGCTACAGATAAAAGCGTTGTTGTTTTCCCGCATCCAGAGGGTCCCAGAAGAATAAAGAGTTCTCCATCCTTTATAGTTAAACTTATATCATCTACAGCATAGGTATCTCCATATTTTTTAACTAAATTTCTAATTTTTATATTTGTCAAAAATATCACCTTTATCCTTTTACGGCTCCTGCCATTAATCCTTGCATTAAATATTTTCCTAATAAAATAAAAATAATAATTATCGGCGTTGAATATATAAGGGATCCCGCCATTACATTATTCCAAGCTGTTTCCGTACTTCCAGCCATATTCGAAAGAGCAAATGAAGCTGGTGTAAAATTAGCACCAGTTAATATTAATGCAAATAGATAATCATTCCAGATAGCGGTAAACTGAAATACACCGGCAACTACGAAAGGTAATGGAGATAATGGTAAAATAAGTCGGCGATATATAGTCATAACTCCTGCTCCATCCACTTTAGCCGCTTTAATAAGACTATCTGGTATTGATTCATAATAACTTCTAAATAGAAGAGTAGTCATAGGAATTCCATATATCGTATGCACTAATAACATTGCCCATAATGTATCATATATTCCCAAATTTCTAATTACATTGAAAAGTGGAATTATAATTGATTGATAAGGGTTATAATTACATATAGTTAAAAGATAAAATACAGTATTAGATCCTCTAAACTTTAGTTTTGTTAATACAAATCCACATATAGATCCTAATAAACACGATAAGATCGTGGCAATAATAGTAAACGTCAAGGAATTAATTAAAGGTCTTAATAATTCTCTTGTAGCTTGTATAAAAGGATTAAATGTTGGATTATCTGGTGGGGCAAATGGTAAAGTTTGTGCTAAATCTGCTTGAGTCTTAATGGCAGACATAATACCCGACCATAATGGTAATAACATAATTATTGTAATAATTACTAAAACAATGTAAAGGATCGAACGTCTTATTAATCTTTTAACTTTCCGATAAAGTAAAGTTCGTTTGAGTTCAGATTGATTTACGATTAAATATTCTTCTTCATCTTCTTCTAAACTACTTGTGTTTTTTAGACTCAGATTTTTTCAGCTCTTTTTTCTGTATGTTATATATAGATATGGAATTACTATCATCATTACTAAAAATAGAAGCGTTGTAGCTATTGCTGCACTATAAGCAAAACGATTAGATTTAAACGCAACTTTATACATCATTATAGGTAATATTGAAGTAGCCCATCCTGGACCTCCTTCATCTGTTAATATCCAAATAAAGTCGAATGCTTTTAAAGCAAAAACCATAAGAATCACGAAAGCCGTAAAAGTGGAGGTTTTAATTTGTGGAATAATAACGCGTGTATATAACTTAAATCCAGATGCCCCATCCACCTGAGCTGCCATAATATGAGAGGTTGGAATAGATCTCATTGCAGCTAAGAATATTAACATTATATAACCTGAAAATTGCCATATTAATGCTGCAGAAACACTATAAAGTGCTATATTAGGATTACTTATCCAGGCATTTCTTAAAAATCCGAATCCTAATAAATCTAAAATAGTATTTATAACTCCATCATCAACAAACATCCATTTCCATAAATATGCTGTAACAACAAATGATAATGCGTAGGGTAATAAATAAAACATCCTAAATGAACCTTCAAACCGTATCTTTTGGTCTATAAAAATAGCTAAGATCAACCCTATAATAATACTTACTGGAATAAATACAACCATGAAAATAAGAGAATTTTGGAATGATTTCCAAAAAATTGGATCATTCAACATCTTTAAGTAATTTGCGAATCCAACAAAATTACTAGTCTGAATGAGACCTATCCATTTTTATTATTGAATATTGATAAATATAATAAATAGAAATTATATATATAAATGATAGATAATAGGAAATTTATAATTAATTAACTTCCACCTACATCCCACGTTCTAGTGAAATCAGAACTATAGGTTTGTGCGAGAGTTGCTATTGCTTGAGCAGTTTCCGAAACTGAGGCAGATCCAGATGTGAGTTCCCCTATAATTGGAGCAAGATCAGTATTGAAAGCTTCGGGAGCTCCACTTCCGTGTACAACGCTTGGATACATATATGAGGTAGCAGAAGCATCAATAGCATTAAAATCTTGAATAGCAGCTGTTTGGTAAGCACCATATTTTGAAAGATTTGCATCTGTTCGTGCGGCGATTGAACCTTTAAGTGGATTAAATGCATCTTGACCATCTTTTGAAGCTACAACACTTAACCAGTGATCTACACTGGTTGGATGATCAATATTTTTTGGCTTTTCAAAGCAATCTATGACAAGACCATACATATTATTTGTTCCAGGAACAGCCATCGTTCCATAATCTCTAGTGTAATTATAATTTGATTGATAAAATTCCCCATTTGCCCAATCGCCCATGATATTAAATGCAACATCTCCAGTAATGATTTCTGCTGTTGCATCATCCCATGACCCTAGTGGAGTACCTGTATACCCTAATAAATCATTATAAATTCCGCATGCAGCTAAAAGGTCTGAATAATAAGTTGCGGAAGTACTATCGATTTCTCCGTTAATCCAAGCTTGATATACATCAATACCTTGACTTGCAAGAATTTGTTCAAATGCATGTGCTTGAGTCCATTGTGGGCCTATATTAACAGCATGAGTAGCAGTTCCATTACCTTCTATCCAATCACATGCTTGAAAGAATTTATCCCAAGTTGTTAATGTACTCGGATCTATTCCGGTATTATTTAAAACTGCATAATTATACCATACGACATTACTTCTATGAATATTAACTGGTACAGAATAATAATGACCATCAGGACCTTTATTTATATCTTCTATTACATCAGGAATAACAGACTTTAGATTATCCGTCCATATATTATCAATATTACTAAGTAGCCCTGCGTCATAAAATAATTTCCATTCATAGCCTGCATGGACCTGAAAAGTGTCGGGAGGATCTCCAGCAATCATAAGGGTCTTTATTTTTACCCTCATTTCAAAGCCTGCGCCCCCAGCTATTTGAACTTGTTGAACTGTAGTATTTGGATATTGCGAAGAAAATTCATCCACAAGAGCGTTAATTGCAGCTGCTTCTCCACCTGAGGTCCACCAGTGGTATATTTCAACAGCATTTGCTTCTTTCCCTGGAGTAGGCGCTAATACAACATAGGTTACGCCTACAGCAACAGCAGCAGTAGAAACTATAGCAATAATAATAAAAAGTGCTGTTTGTTGTTTTGCTTTCATAATTAATTCCACACTTGCACCCATGCCATTTTC
>JARRLT010000274.1:0-5051 GCA_037386725.1 Promethearchaeota archaeon | reverse complement strand
CAGGCCCAGCGGCACCAGCAGAGCCAGAGGTGAGAAGAGATACGGTGCAAAGATGCTCACCAACGCTAGCCACCATATTCTATCCCCAAGCCATACATGCAGCACAAACCACGCGGCCAGCAGACTGACATAAGTCCAAGCTGCCTACGTGCCGATCTCAAGCAATTTGAGATCAGATTGAACGACATTGAGGAAATATGCAAATATGCAGATAAATACGTAGCACATTCTGCCACATCAGAAAGCAGAAGAAATGCACCAGAAGAAATCGGGATGAAAATTGTACCAAGGTAAGTGAGCATCGTGATATGCGTAAAGATAGCAAACTCACTTTGATATGCCTGTACCATGTAATTGGTTACTATTGGTATCATTAAAAGGGCAATTATGACTGCGATCGTTGTCCAAATTACATTTTCAAGAAAGATAAACGCGTAAATTTTCTTTTTCTTGAACCCGAGACTTCTCAGTACGCCATATTCATTTTCATGTTCTGTGATTTTCATTAGTGTTGAATTAACTAAGATGAAAAACTCAACGATTCCAGCAAAAGCAACAACAATACCGATAAATGGAATTAAAAGATTTCCATAGATCTCTATTTGATTTATTAAATCCGCCATAGATTGAACAACAGCAATTTTATCGGATACTTCATATATGTCGTTAATGAGTTTTGATTCATCCTTCGGTGTGTTGGAATAGGCTAAGAAGAGAGTGTTTATTTTTCCAGGCTGTTTTGAAAAGGATTGAGCTGAATCTAATAATACATAACATGTAGCCATTATCTCTTTGGTAATCCCCACGATTTTATATTGTTTTTTGTTTCCTGATGGGCTATAAATCGTAATATTGTCTCCAATATTCAATTTTAATTTCAATGAAATATGATCCGATATCATAATTTCGTTATTATTTTGATATAGCTGGCTGGACTTTCCGTTCCAGTCAATAAGATTGAATTTATGGAGTGTTTGATTGGGTTTTAGGCCTAGTAAAATTCCTGTTTGATTATTAACATTGATGTGAGGGTTCTCAAAAAGTAAAGTAAGTTTAAGTGCGGACTCATCCTGGCTAATATCTGGGAGAGAACTAATCTTTTGCATTTCAGAGCCGGAATCATTTACTCCAATTGAAAAATTTACGCTTGTATTCCATTTTTCCGTTAACTTGATGGCATTATTGGTTGTATATTGTACACTGTCCCACATAACGAACATTGAGCTTACAATTAAGATAGAAAAGGTTATTCCTATCATCATTAAAAAGGTATTTCGTGGACTTCTCATAAAATTCTTCCAGAATAATTTGTTTGAAGAACGCATACCTTTTTTAAAAAATCTTCTTAATCTTCTGTTTCTTTTATTATGCTTTGTTCCTTCAGAACCAGGTTGTTTATATACTAAATCAACCATGTTTTTCTTCATCATACGATAAACTGGAAAAATCATGGATAAAAGTCCGATTCCTAAGCTCAAGAGAAAGGCTTCAATAATAAGAGTAAATGAAAACGGAAATAGAATATTTATTCCCAAAATCCCTGAACCCATTTCCATAGCCATTCCTTCCATTAAACCATAAGCGAAAAGAGTACTAACTCCAGTTGATATTAAGGTGATTTCGAGTAATAAAATGATGTATGATTTCGTTATCTTTTTCTTGGAATACCCTAAACAGCCAAGAATTCCGATTTGTTTTTGTTGTGCAGAGACATACTGCCTATAGATTGAAATATTAGATGTAAGAGCCATTATTATGGCAAGGATCATGATTATGAAAAATACTTGAGTACTTCCGTTGAGATCACTCATTAGATAATGCCAAGTATAACTATCCTTAAAGGGTGTACTTGAGATCAATTGAACACCGAGTTTTTCAAACTTAGCTTCTATTTGGTCATTAACTTTAGCTTGATTAATACCCCTTTGAAATACAACCTGTAATTGATTATATTGATAAGAATGGTACGGAAAAAATAACTGAGGGTTGGAAGCTAAAACTATTTGTATTAGGTCATTTACATCAACGAAACCAACGCCTAAGGACCCTTTAATAGGAAACAACACTTCTGGGGCAGTATTAGCCATAGTAAATTCAATGCTCCAGAAATCTCCTTTGATTGAAAAATTTGTATTTCCCAGAGATTCAATCGTAAGATTTTCTGAATTATGTAAATTTTGTGCTTCATAAAATTCTTTTGATATAAGGATTGTATGATTATCCCCTGGCTGTAAATTTGTTCCAGATTCCAAATCAAATGAGTATATTGGTAAATTACTTGTATCCGAAAATGAAGAGGTTACATTAATTCCAATCAATTTTATTTGATATGTCTGAGGATCGTTTTTTATTTTAATTGGGAACTGGAATACAAGACGGGGGACAACCGCTTTTACCCCTGGTATTGCCTCTATGTCCGATACCACTGTTGAATTAATGCCATATGTTTTATATTGATAATCCGCTCGATTAGCGTCTGTGTAGAGATTTGCAAAAAGTGGCTTAACAGAAGTAAAGATTTGAAAAATTCCAACTGAAAAACCAATGCAAAGGGATAAAATGATTATTAGGAACCATCTACGTTTTCCTAATCTCTTAAAATCCCTCCAAGGTTTTTTTGTTAATAATTTCAATTTAGATTCTCCTCATTTTCCACTTAATTATACAAGTTGTTCTTAATTTGTCCATTTCTTATGTGAATTTCTCGTGATTGTAATTTTTCTGTGAGCAATGGATTATGTGTAACAACAATAAAAGTAGCTTTATAGTTTGACGCAATTTCCTTAATTAATTCGAGAATTTGATCCCCAGTTTCCTCATCGATATTACCTGTAGGTTCATCCATAAGAATAAGAAGGTTTCCATCAGTAAATTCTTCTTTCACTAATGCTCGAGCGATGGTTACTCGTTGCTGTTGTCCACCACTCAACTCAAATGGATGGTGATCTAATCGATCTCCTAATCCCACCGCTTCTAAATATTTCACAGCGATTTCTAAAGAAGGTAGTAGATTAAAGAATTGGAAAACAAAGCCTACATTTTTTCTTCTATATTTCGTAAGTTGAGCAGGGGATAGATCACTAATAAGTTCATTAAAAACTTCTATTTTCCCAGATGTTGGAGAATCTATTCCCCCAAGTAAATTTAACAGAGTCGTTTTACCCGCACCAGATGGACCGAGAAGTGTTATTAATTCTCCCTATTTAATTTTTAAAGATACATTGTCTAATGCCGTAACTTTCAATTCACCCATTGTATAAATCTTGCTGACGTTATTCAATATTAAGGACTGTTCTATCATTTTAATCATCAGTTTTTTTAAAAATATATAAGTAAAGAATCCAATTGTAAAAATTCTTTTATATTTAAGAAACTTTAATAGATCAAAACAGCTTTCTCTTTAAAAGGTTTTTTGATAAAAACCTTGAATTGTTCTAATATATTCGTATCAAATTGAAAAATTTGTATTAACTATTACCTCTTTAAATCTTTTCCAAATATTTGATTATTTCAAATTTATTTAAACATACTTTAGATAAAGTAATTAAAATAAAGGAACTCAAAAGATTAAAAAGTCAATACAAAAAATATTTAAACAGTTAAATAAATTCTTACATGATAAAAATGTCAGTAAACTATATGAAATCTACTATTGGTGGAATCGCGATACGGGTTTTAGGATATATCTTATTTATAGTTGGAATTCTAATCTTATGTGGATTTATTATTGCAGATATTACATTAGGAATTCCATTTAATTTCGTTTTAATCGTGATTCTTGCAATTTTAATAGTGATAGGGTACATTTTTATAGGAATTTATATCATCCCCCAATGGATTCGTATTCCTACCTTATTATTGGGTAAATATAGGAAGATGAGAGGTCCAGGAGTTGTATGGTTGATTCCTTTCCTATATAAGGTGCCTTTCGCCTTAGATATTAGGATAATAACAACAACTTTCTCAGCAGAATCAACATTAACTAAAGATAATGTTCCCGTAAATGTCGATGCTGTTTTGTTCTGGCAGGTAAATGATCCTTATAAAGCAGCAATTCATGTACAAGATTATAAAACCGCAATTTCATGGGCTGCCCAAACTAGCTTAAGAGATATCATTGGTAAGACAGAATTAAGTAATATGCTTGAGGGTCGGGAAAAATTGTCTAAAGAACTTGAAAGAATAATAGATGAACGTACAGAAGAGTGGGGTGTTAAATCCATTTCAGTTGAACTTCGGGATGTTATAATTCCTTCAGCGTTACAAGATGCAATGAGCAGACAAGCACAAGCTGAAAGAGAACGCCAAGCAAGGGTTATTTTAGCAGGTTCTGAGGAACAAATTGCCGATAAATTCATTAATGCGGCTCATATATATGAAAAAGACCAAGTGGCGTTAAATTTAAGAGCGATGAATATCCTTTATGAATCTATGAAAGAAAAGGGAGCGTGGATTATAGTTCCTTCAGATATGGTGAATATTCTCGGGGGACGATTTAAAAATTTAGGAGAAATAGGATCTAACAAATAAAATAATATTTCCNNNNTTTTTTTACTTTTACTCTAAATTTCAATCACGTTTTAAAAGTTAATTAAGATTAATCTTTATTAAATGGAATATTAACTATATCCGGGGAAATTAACAACGGAAAATAATTTCATGCTATTCTATATTAAAATTTGGAAATCGTGAACCCAAATTTTAAGAGTTTAAACAGATTCATATTAGGTAAATAAACTTTATCAGATATTGTTATTGCTAAGTTAATGGGACTTGAACCTTAAAAAATTCAATATGTAGTAGAAGCAGTAAAGTATAATCATAGATCCCTAAGATTTAATATACTTGGAGAAAAAATAGAGTACTATAGACTCAGTTTAATCTTTCATAAGTAAATTTCAATTAACTTTGAATTATCAATTAGTACATAACTTTTACAATTAAAAAAGGTGTGATCAGTAATTAAAAAATGTCACAAGATCAGTAATTAAGTGACAAAACTATTTTTACTGCCCACAAGTCATCAGTAACGAAAAATGTCACGAAAATTC
>JARRLT010000273.1:0-3608 GCA_037386725.1 Promethearchaeota archaeon | reverse complement strand
AGCTAAATGCACAGTTTACTTAGCAAAAAGTTATTAACAATTCTTAAGTATAAAAATAGTATAATTAATAATACATTCCTTTTAGTATATGCTTTGATGTTTCAATGAAAGAAGTCATTAGGATATTTAATTATGCGTATTATAATATCGTTATAAAACTGAAATTATATTAAATGAGATTTATTATTTTTTAAAACATTAATGTCATTATGAGAAATGAAGTAGAAAAAAGACTTCACAGGGTAAAAATAAATTTAAAATCTGAAAATGTAAAATGCCCAAAAAGCTTCAATTGTAATAAAGAAAAAAGTTACAATAGATGCAATATATTCTTTCAAAAGTGTAGTGAGTTTAAAAAATTTAAAAAAAAAGGATTTAGAAATTGGAGTGTTCACGTTACTGTATTCAGAACATCCGTAACGGTAGGTTGTTCGGATCCTTATACATTAACTACGCTTTCTCTCAATTTTACCTTTATAGTTCAGAAAATATGCTTTACAACTATATTTCCTGATTTGTTCACCTCAGAAGGTTTAATTTAATAATACTTTTGTTAAACACTTCTTTAAACAAATAACAATTCTTTTAATATACTACATTCAATAAAATAAAAATTAACATATTTAAACTTATCGATCAATTTTTATTAATTAATTTTTGTGGTCAAAAAGGATTTAAAACCGTAAATTACAATGAAAAATAATTATCTTATTTTCATTTTCTTTGGATAATTTTAAAGTATATAACAAATGAAATCTCTTATTATTTTATATTAAAAACATCTAATTAGTATGAATATTCTATTTTACATAAGTTCAGAAGGGGACAATTTTATTCTTAATTTAGGTTAATATTCATATTAAATTTAGAAAATTAAATATTAAATAAAATACGATGGGAAAAAAACCACTATTATTTGAATATTTTCCAAATTTGGATGGAAAGATTCCATGGACACCAATTTTAACTAATCAACCTACCCCAGTTGAGAGGTTAGAAAATTTAGAAAATTATTTAAAGATGAATGAAGGAAAAATATATATTAAAAGGGATGATAAAATCCATAAAATTTATGGTGGTAATAAGCTCCGGAAGTTTGAGTTTATTTTCGGCGACATTCTTAATAAAAAGAAAAAAGGAGTTATAACAATTGGGGGTATTGGAACAAATCATGGACTTGCATGTGCTATTGTATGCAATCTACTAAATCCTTCCTTAAAATGTGATCTATTTCTTTATCCACAACCATTAACATGGCATGTTCAACGATCATTACTCTTATTTAATCAATTTGGTGCTCGTTTACATTTGGGTAAGAGTGATGTAAGTAGTTTTCTAAAAGCATTAAAATTTCAATTTTTTCATCCAAAATATTATTTAATGTTCCCTGGTGGATCTCCGATGTTCAGATTTGGAACTCCCTTGGGAATAATTGGTTTTATAAATGCAATAATTGAGTTAAAGCAACAAATTGATAACAAAGAAATCCAAAATCCCGATATTATTTTTATTCCCGCTGGTTCTACAGGAACCGCTGCGGGCTTATTAGCTGGTATTAAATTATGTAAATTAAAAATAAAACTTCATATTATTCCAGTTTATCCTGATTTTATTGCAAATCCTAAGACAATAATAAAAAATTCGACAAAGGCAATTAAATACTTAAGAAAGTTTGATAAGTCAATTCCAAAACTAAAATTTGATACATCTGACTTTGAATTTACCTTAGGGTATCTTGGTTCTGATTATGGCATAAAAACTGCAAAAAGCCAAAATGCTGTTGATCTAATAGCTCAATTAGAAGAAGAGATTCACAAGTTTAAGTTAGAAACTACCTATACTGGAAAAGCCGCAGCTGCAATGATTGACTTCTTAAGGAACGAGAATAGTAAAGATAAAAGGGTTTTGTTTTGGAATACATATAATTCTAATAATTTAGATCGCTATTTGAAACAATCAAATTATAACTATAAATCTCTTCCTCAAAAGTTTCATAAATTCTTTGAAGAAAAGGTGTTTCAATGTTGGCAAATTGAAGATTGTAAACTTAATAATATTGAAAAATGTCCTGCTTTTATGAACTATGAGTATCGTTGTTGGAAAGTTAAAAATTGTCCAGAAGAACAAAAGAAGAAATGTAAAAAATATGAGATTCTAAAAGATGTAATCATTTTAGAAAAATGATCTTAAAGTAATATTGATTAAGAATCTGGACCATTTGGGTTAAATTGTTACGTTAATTTCAATCGTTGCATTAATCCACAAACTAAAATAGGCAGTGCTATTGTAGCATCACACCAAACAGTTACGTATTCCGAATCTAAAGTGTATTTCCCCCATGATTTTGATTCCGAAATTGTACATCCCGAAAGACCACCATCGTATTCAGTAGCTGTAGTAATTCTAACTGAATATTTATATCCAAATTCATAATCTGGATGTTTATCCCTTTCAAGATTCTCAATATAGGGGTATATTTGTTGAGCCCAGTTTCGGGGAACACCTCCCCCAATGATAAAGGTTCCACAATAATCAGCATTTCGTATAATGTTTGCAAATTTTTTAATATCTTCAAAAACGTTAAATTTTATATCAAAATCTTGAGTTATAGTGAATTTAGTTAAATCTAATGCCAATTCAGAATCGGATATTGCAGGTATAAATATAGGAATATTATTTTTACTTGCTATTGAGAGAATACTACGCTTTTTTATATGTAAACCTAACTTCTTTAAAAAATCCGAAGGATTTTCATGAATAATTTTATCTGGATATATATTTAGCAAGATCTTCGATAGAAGTTGTTCAGTTTGAATATAGTTTTTTTCTGGCAAAAATATATCATAAATTCTATTTATTCGATAATCAAATAATTCGTTATCATCTACATTCGGACTTCCAATATAATGTCCGATGTATAAAAAAGTATCTATGAGATCATGAGTAATATTAGCTCCCGTAGAAACTACAACATCAATAAGATTATTTTCTAAAAGTTGGATAATTACTTCTTGCATACCTGCTGGAACTAATGCACCACTTAAGGTTAAGATTGAAAAGCATTTTTCATCGGAAACCATTTTGTATAAAATATCAAATGCTTTACCTAGGTTTCGTCCTTGAAATCCACAAAACTTTAAAGAATTTAACAAGTTATCAAAATTTTTAATTTTATTAGGATTAAAAGGTTGAATTTTATTTTTTAATAAATCCCTCTTATCTGGGGAACCCATATATAAAAATTAAATATTAGAAGTTATAAATCATAGGTAAATAACTCTTTAATTTATATGGAAAATTTTGAAAATAGAAATTAAGGGTTTTATTTAATTCCTAATTTCTCTAAAAGAGCAGTAATTAAAATTGGAAGAGCAATGGTTGCATCACACCACACACTTACATGCTTTGCATCTAATGCATACTTCCCCCATGATTTTGATTCGGAAATTGTGCACCCCGAAAGGCCGCCATCGTACTCTGTAGCTGTATGAATTCGAACAGAATAATTATATCCCATTGTTTTAATTTCTTTTAATTGATCTAAAAGAGGAAAAATTTGCTGTGCCCAATTTCGTGGAACACCCCCTCCAATAATAATAGTGCCACAT
>JARRLT010000272.1:0-3254 GCA_037386725.1 Promethearchaeota archaeon | reverse complement strand
TTAAATTGTAATTGAGAGAAATTAACCTTTGAACTTAATTTAGATTTAATAAATTTAGAGGAATAAATTCGACAAAAGTTAAAAACAAAAACGGGCTTCCTAATTAGAAGTTTAGAAAGTATGAAAAGGTATTGAATTTGGCCAAGGTTGTTGAAGAATTATTTTTTTGTATACAAAATTCCTATTGTAAACCAATCTCCCTTTACGGGAATTAAATCAAGCTCGTTTTCTTCTGCTATAGTACTTTTTAAGATTTTTAAATGAAGCGAATGAAATCCTGCTTTTTTATGGAAGTTTTTGAACCCTTTCTCTGTAATAAAATCCTCAACTTCATAAATTCCTCTTTCGTTGTAAAATTGTTTTAACTCTTCTACACTTTTGGAATGTGGTTTAACTAAAATTGAAATATCTAAAAAATCAAAATTCTTACCCTTTTTTAATACTCTATTAATCTCTTGCAAGGCTTCTGGAATTACGTCCCGCATATTAGCTACTCCATGAAATGTCACAATAAGATCAAAACTATTATCAATAAAGGGTAAATCTTTTGCATCACAAGCAATATAACTAACTTTTACATTTGGAAAATTCTTTTTTATAACTTTTCTGTCTTCTTTTAACACAAAAAAACTTAGATCAGTACAGACCATATGAATTTCTGATCTAAGATGACCAACCAAATTTTCTAATAAAGTTCCTCTTCCTGTTGCAATATCGAGAATATAATTTGGACTTTTATGATTAATATATTTAATAACATGGTCTATTGCTTCCTTTCCTAACTCCTTCTGATTTTTAGGAGTTTTTTCTTTAATTATTTCATTCAGTTTCGTATAACTTCCAACTTCCTCAATTATTTTACTCCATTGATTTGTATCTTCTTGTTCATTTACATCAAATTTAAGAACTCCAGATTCGATGAGCCAATCATTTCCACATTCACAAACTACCCTCCCGTGGATAATTTCATCTCCTTCCTTTGAAATCTCCGCTAATGATAATTTGCTTTCGCAAAAGGGGCATTTTATTAAGTTAATTATTTCTTCATACATCTTAAAATTAGTAGGTATTTTAAATTAAAATAGTTGAAGTATTTAATAGAAATTCGATTGAGTTTAATATTCCAATAAATACTAAAATAAAAAAGATTTAATAGAAAACAATTAAAATGATTAAATAATGTAAAAAAATTACATGAATGAAAAGGTTAATTCTATGAGTGAAGAAAGGAAAAAATTATGGGAACCTTCAGAAGAATGGATAAAAAATGCAGAAGTCACAAAGTTCATTCAATTTGTAAATGATAAATACAATACAAATCTAAAAGGAGCTAAAGATTTATATAAATGGTCTGTAGAGGAAATTGAGGATTTTTGGGCAGCATTCTGGATTTTCGCTGATATAGTCAATTCTAAAGGGTATAACAAAGTCATTAGTGATATTAGTAAATTTCCTGGAGCAGAATGGTTTCCTGGAGCAAAATTAAATTTTGCAGAAAATCTACTTCGATATAATGATGATCAATTAGCATTCATATTTCAAGGAGAATCAAAAGTTACACGAAAAGTAACATATAAAGAGTTAAATAAACAAGTTGCTCGGTTAGCTAAATCTTTGAGAGAAATGGGGGTTGAAAAGGGAGATAGAGTAGTTTCATATATTCCGAATTTAATTGAAACTCCAGTTGCTATGTTAGCTACAGCAAGTATTGGTGCAATCTGGGCATCTTGTGGAGCAGAATTACAAGCTAAAGCAGTAATCGACAGATTTGCACAAATTAAACCCAAAGTTCTCTTTACAGTTGATGGTTATTTGTATAAAGACAATATATTTGAGACAATACCCAATACTAAGGAAGTTGTAGACGCAATTCCGTCAATCGAAAAAGTAGTCGTTGTTTCATATGTTTCTGACGGAAAACCAGATATAAGTAGTATTCCAAATGCAATTCTCTGGGAGGATTTCATTTCTCATGAGGAATCTCCAGAAAATGATTTTGCCCAGTTACCCTTCGAACATCCAATCTATATTATGTTTTCCTCAGGAACAACCGGGAAACCAAAATGTATGGTCCAAAGCGCTGGTGGTGTATTAATTAATCATTTAAAGGAACTTATTTTATCTACAGATCTTAAGAGGAATGATATTATAAATTATATAACTGCGCCCTCATGGATGATGATATAAAATCTCTTTATATCAACCAAAATGTGGAACTGGTTAATAAGTTCCTTGGGCGTTGGTGCAACGATATTTCTTTATGACGGTAATCCATTGTATCCGAATCCATTAAGGATGTTCGAATTAATAGAAAAATATGGTATATCCGTTTTTGGTGTTTCAGCTACCTATCTTCATTATTTAATGGGGCAAGGGTTAAAACCAAAAGAAAAGTATGATATTTCATCATTAAGGGAAATCTCTCAAACGGCGAGTGCACTGAGTCCGGAAGGATTTGAATGGTGTTATAGTCAAATAAAAGAAGATCTCTATTTTAATTCGATTTCAGGAGGAACCGATATTAATGGATGTTTTGCGAGTGCTTTACCTATTCTTCCAGTATATTCAGGAGAACTACAAGGCCCTGGTATAGCTATGAAAGTTGAAGCATATAATGAAAACGGGGAACCAGTAAGAGATCAGCAAGCGGAATTAGTATGCGAAGCCCCAACCCCATCTATGCCTATCTATTTCTGGGGTGATGACGATAATATGTCAAAATATAAATCCGCTTATTTTGAATATTATGATGAGTTAGGTATTAATGTGTGGCGCCACGGTGATTGGATTGTCTATCATAGCGATACGGGAGGGATTACCTTCTGGGGACGTTCGGATGCGACACTTAAGCCATCAGGTGTTCGAATTGGAACCTCAGAAATCTATAATGTGGTGGAACAACTGCCAGAAGTAGCCGATAGCTTAGCAATAGGTCATAAGGACGAGCAAGGTAATGTGGAGGTTGTTTTGTTTGTTGAATTAGCTGGAGATTTTAAATTAGATGAAGAGCTAAAAAACAAGATTAAAACAACATTAAGGGAAAAAGCATCACCTAGACATGTACCTGCAATTATTAAGGAAGTCCCCAAAGAGTCAATACCTTATACGTTTAGCGGGAAGAAGGTTGAAATAGCAATTACAAAAATCCTACACGGTATGAATGTATCAAATCGCGGTGCTCTCAGAAATCCCGATTCACTTGACTTTTATAAAAAAATCAAAGATGATATAAATTCATTGGAAAATGAAAAAAC
>JARRLT010000271.1:0-3265 GCA_037386725.1 Promethearchaeota archaeon | reverse complement strand
TAACAAAATTTCAGTAATTGAATTTGTAGAAAAATATAATATTGAGAAGGTAGACTTAGATTATTATATTAAGAAGATTGTTGAAGAAGGATTATTTCCCATTAAATTTTTTAAACTTACCCTCGAAGATGAATCACTTTATTATTTCCCCGCAGAGGGGAAATTAGAGAAAATCCTGAGATCTGTTGTTGATGATTACATCTACAAATTCACGTATCTGAGAAAACTAGGTGAATATTATGCGTATGATATGAATGATTTAATCAATGATATTTTAGAAGATGTTTGCGGAAACATATTTCATGAAGAATTAAGCAACGCGCTCCATGAATTTTTAGTAAATGATTATATTCAATTCCTAACCTATGCAATTGAAACGAAGAAGCAACTTATTAATGTTTCAGATAAATTAGAGGGCTATAGTTATCAAACCATACGAGGAATAATGCATGAAAACGATATAATTACCGATCATTATAAAAATAAGACCAATGTATTTTATTACATATATCCTGAGGTATTAAAAACCTTAGCATCCTTTTATAAAAAAGAGATTAAAGACGTTTTTGATAAATGTGAACCTCTTCTTGAAGAACGTGACACTACTGTAGGGGACATATTAGCAATTATTAATGAAGCTATCTCAGTAACACCAGATAAAGTTTCGTTATACATCCTAAAAGCAATATATTTATGTGTTTATGGCAGGAACGAGGAAGCGCTCTTATCATTAAATGAGGATTTATTTCAGAAATTTGATAGAGAAGAATTAAAGGCAAAAAGTCCTCATTATATTCCCATGGTTTCATTCATTAAATGCTATGCGAATTTATCAAAGGGAGATGCTCAAAAAGCAGTTAAAGTTTCTGAAGAGCTTCTAAAAGAATATCCTAATCATCCAATTTCCCATTTATCAAAAGCATTAATTTATGGTTATAATACAGTTTACAAATGGATTTCTGAACCATCAAGTTTAGAGATCTTCTTAAATTCAACGCACCAAGCCATTGCGTTAGACAACAACATTTTAAATAAATCAAGGTATCACCAACTTAAAGCCACAGTTTTGTTTCTTTTGAAAGATTATGAGGATGGTTTCGAAGCAATTGATTCAGCGATTGCATTAAAAGACAATATCTTAGATTACTATTATAATAAAGTCCATGGGTTAACAATGAATGATAGAATTGAGGAGGCACTGCGTTTAATCGATGAAGGGATAAAACGGTTCCCTAAGAAGGAAAAAATCCTAAAGCAAAAGAAAGTCTTTGTTTATTTCAAGTATGCTGAACAAACTAATGATTTAACAAAGAATGATGATGCCATTAAGATATTAAAAGAGTTAAGTAAGCAATATCCTAACGATTATAACATTCTAAATTCCTTAGCATATGGATACTCCTATAAAAAAATGCAAGACAAAGCGTTTGAAGTATTAAAAAAGCTTATAAGTCTTGATCCGACTAATGGAAATTATTATGATTCCTTTGGCGAAATTCTTCAAATGTTTGGAAGATACGAGGAAGCAATAGAGAAATATAAGAAAGCCATTGAATTAGATCCTGATGGATTCTATATCTATCAAACCTTTCCACGATTAGGAGAATGTTATTATCATTTGGGAAAATATGAGTTAGCCAGGCAAAATTTTGAACAAGGACTTGAAACAATTAGTTCTTGTTCCTGTGAAAATGAGAAAAAAGAACACTGGGATAAAAAAGCTAAAGATTATCTACAGAAACTCAAAAATTTAGATTAAAATTTACTATATTCTATTATTTTTATATAATATAAAGTTAAAAGAAAAGGCAAAAATCATGAACTACAAATATGTGAAAACAGTTAAGGATGATGAAATATTTGGTAAAATCCTTTCTGCAAATTTCATTCCTTATAAATTTTGTGACTATAATTGTGTATATTGCGGATTAGGACCAACTACAAATAAAATTATAGAACGTAAAGAGTTTTATCCACCAAATGAAGTCTTTACTGAGATAGAAGATTACTTTTCTCAAAATAATTCAGTTGATTATATATGGTTGACTGGAATTGGAGAACCCACACTTTATTCGCATTTTAAAGACCTTTTAAACTTAATTCACAAGGGTTTCCCAAATCTGAAAGTAGGATTAGATACGAACGGAGCACTTTTTGTTAACGAAGAAATTAGGAAAGATTTTCTTGATTGTGATTTAATATTAATCAGTTTTAGCTCTGTATTTCAACAAGAATTCGAATCAATATGTCGACCTTATGAAGGTTTAAAAATTGAAGAGATTATGAAAGGAATTAAGTTATTCCGCCAGGAATTTAAAAATAAGTTCGGCATCATAACAATTTTTATAGATGGTATAAATGATAACGAACATAGTGCAAACGATTTAAAAGAATATTTGGCTAAGTTAAATTTAGATTACCTATTCCTACAAAATTATGCTTGTAAGGGATATAAACCCTTAAATTCTGATTTTAAAGAATATCTCCATAAATTATATGAGGATGTTCCTTACCAGGTAATCTATAAATTCTAAAATTTTATTATTTTATTTATAAGATATGTTTTTTAAAAATATACTGATTTCCGAGAGGACCATCCTCATTTTATTTCTCTATTTTTTTAACTAGTAAATTAAAGAAATTTGAAAAACAGAGAAAGGTTCATGGACCCGTCGTAAAGATTTAATTTTCAAAAAATAATAAAAAAATATGAAAGTTTTAGTTGGATACTTGCTCAATGAAGGAATTTAATTTTTGGTCATAGGCATTATTTTTAATTTCCTTTCGTGTTATATCAAGTTTTGCTTTGGGTTCTTTTTCCAGTAACTCCGCTAAGCTTGAGAGTACATTATCAGCCCCTCTTCCACCATAAGTACAAAATAAAGCAACATCATTGAAAGTTTTATTTTTCTCTTTCATTTCTGAAATATAAGTCCTTATTGCGGAAGAAATTCTTTTATTCCACACAGGAGTCCCCATTATTATTAGATCAAAATTTCCAGGATCTTTCTCTGGTTCCTTTATGTTTGTTAATTTCTCTAAAGAAGCTTCATATCCGGATTTTAACCATCCTATAAGGCCACTTCTCTTCTTTAAATCGATTATTTGTTCTGCTTCACAATTTAATTTTTCCGAAATTTTTTCTGCTATGAACTTAGTATTTCCGGTTCTTGTGTAATATATTAGTAAAATGCTCATTACATTCAACCTCACTAAATAATGATAAATATTAGATATAGGAAGAAATTGATATAAATAAATTTGT
>JARRLT010000270.1:0-3304 GCA_037386725.1 Promethearchaeota archaeon | reverse complement strand
CTTTATCTTCCCTCGTTGAAAGATTATTATTATTGTTCATTTTTTTCATTTATTAATTTAAAAAATTAATTAAATACAATTTCTCTCTTTTTGTATATAAAATTTTGTCAAAATTAATAATTTATTCTAAGATTTGTAGATTTCAAATCATGAATTAATTTAAAGTTTTGATACAAAATTAAGAGACAAATTTCAAATAAATAGATAGAAATTCAGATAATATTTTAATTAAATAAATGATTTGATTAAATATACTAGTTAGCTTTTTCTAACAGGGGATTATTAATGTCAATTAGTCAATCTAAAAATATTGATATTAAACAGCTTAAAGGAATTGTTATTTGCAAAAAATCAGGTGAATATCTTTTAGATTTAATCTTGGACACAGAAATAGATCCAATCTTATTATCCTCTTTTGTCGGTGCTCTTTCTCTTTTTGGCCAAAATAATTTAGGAAAGATCGAGGAAATTATAATTAAGGGATTAGAGATTGAAATGATCACAGTGACCAAACATGATTTAGTGCTAATAACTATAGTTGACAAAAGTTTTCCTCGTGAAAACTTTCGAGAACAATCAATTAAAGCGTTAGATAATTTTTACATTCTCTATAAAGATGAAATTCAAGAATGTATTGATATAAGTATTTTTAATTCCTTTAAAAGGATTCTAAAAATGCAAATAGAAGATTATTTTAAAGATAAGGAAAATATAGATAAAAAAATCCAAGATTTTGGTTTCTTCACTGAAAGTATTAAAAAGATGCGTGAATTAGGGAATTAAAATTAAATTAATTACATCTTAAGGGATTTCTTCTTGAAGATTAATTTACCTATTTTTACATTGAAGATTTCTTCCATTAGTTCACACTTTGCTTTTAGCAAGTAAAAAATATCGAGATTTGGCAATTCAACATCATAAAGAGTTTCAAAATTACCTTGACCTTTAGAGAGGATAATTACTTTTTCATTATAAAGCAATTTTTCTAAATCCTCAGAAAGATTAGAAAAATCAATACCAGGAGCAGGACTTGAATCTATTACTTTCACAATACTAGTTAGGTTAACATATTCTGCATCTTCGATGGTTGCATCATTTATAATTGGAGTTGTTCTAACGGCACAAATAATTTCCAATTGTGGATATTTATCTATTAACGTTTCGATTAAAATCTTATCAAATACAATCTCTCCGGCATTATCCAATAAAATAACTAATACGATCTTACGAGTAAGAGCTTCTTCGAACTTTGGAAAATCATTTATAATTAAATCCTTTTTAGAAAACTTCTTTAAATCTTTAACAATGTCAATTTTATGCTGGCTAGCAAAATCTATTGTATTTCCCAACGCTGAAACTATAATAGATTTGAATAAGGGATTTTTAGAATTTTGAATTAATCTTTTAAGTTCATCATAATATTTTAATGCTAATTTATTATATTCTTTTTTATGTTCTCTAAAAGGATCCTTCTCATTTAAGACATCTCCTACTAGTTCATAAACATATTTTCCGATTAAAGGAGCTGATAAATCATTCAAGTTGGATTCTAAGAGAAATTTCATTAACTTTTTTTGTGTATCTATAATTACTTTCTTAGAAACGTCAGATTTGAGTAATTTTAAGGTTTTATATACTTGGTTAAATAAACATCCTACACATATAGGTTCTAGTTTCATAATATAATTAAATTATTTTGATTAGATAAAAGACTGAGAAACTTTAATGTTTATTATCCTAATATTATAAAATGAAAAATTAGATAATCAATTAATTTCCAAAATGATCATCTAAGTAGATCATCTAAATAGGTATTAAGTATTAAAAAATAGTATTAAAATTTTTTTGTTAATTAATATTTTTCTAATGCTTTCTGTGCTACGAGTTTTTCTTCCTCAGTTAAAGTAGCTTCGCCACGTTTAACAAAAAACATAAGTATCAATGCAATAAGCATAAAGATCATACACATTAGAAACATAGTATACATTCCAAATACATCTAAGAGGAATCCAAGAATCATCGGTCCTAAAATCGCTGCTAAAACACTGAAGAAATAATACGCTCCAGTATAAGTACCAATCTCTTTAGCTGAAGGAGCTAATTCCCATACAATGACAATGGAATTTATATTTACACATGCCCAACCTATTCCAAATATAATTAATACAATAATTAACCAAATTAAATTAGTTTGAATTATAAAGCCTACTATAAAAATAGCAATAATGATTACTAAACCAATTTTAATAGTTAATCGTCTTCCGATTTTCGTTGAAATAATTCCTGCAGGTACGGCAAATATAATAAACGGTATAGCTACAAAATTGAAAAGGAAACCAGCTAACCCTTTTGTAGATACGATTTGAAGACCCTCTGGACCGGCATATATTGAAAAGAATGCTTCTGCACCTTGAAAAGCTACAAACCATGCAAAAATTGCTAGTAAGATAAATAATGTACTTTTTTCTTTTTCAAAGATTATTTCTTTTATACTCTGGAAAATGTTCGGTGTTTTAATAGTTGGTTCGATTTCTCCAATATTTCCTTTTCCCCCTTGTTCTGCCATTAAAATCTCTTGATAACTATATGCATTTTTTTCCTTTACTTTCCAGACTAATATTCCTAAGGCAATAAGCATCATTAAAGCTGCTATTATAAAAACCCATTGTAACCCAATATAATTTGACACTAGACCAAGAGTATAGGCAATAATACTTCCAATTCCTCCCATGAGATTTATAATAGCATTAGCTTTACTTCTATTATGTGGACGAATAAAATCGGGCATTAAAGCAACTGCTTGAGAACGGTAAAAACCCATACTCAAACTAAAGAAAAACATCCATATAATTAAAATCCAAAGCGATGTTCCGAAACCAGTAGGAATAAGTATGAAAAAGATGGACGCCGAAATCGTTCCTATAATGATATAGGGCATTCTACGTCCTAGTTTAGTTCGTGTTTGATCAGAATAGGATCCCATTATGGGTTGGATAATAACTCCTATTATATTGTCCATCGCCATTAGTATACCTACTAACGTAGAGAGTGTTAAATATACTTTTAATTGTTGATTCACTTGAGTATTATAAAGCGACCAAGAAATTCCAGTTGTAAAGAATGCTAAACCTATAAAAAATGTCAATTTTTGCTTTTTACTAATTTATTATTTAACCTTTTTAAAATAAATACTATATATTTACGTTTTATTCTAAATAATCCAAAATCTATTTTAATAATAAGTACTAAATATAAAAATTAAACATAACATTAAATTGATTTAAAATGGAAGAACAAGGTCAAA
>JARRLT010000269.1:0-3307 GCA_037386725.1 Promethearchaeota archaeon | reverse complement strand
TCCAACATATAGAGAAATTTTCTTAAAGAAGTATTTCTAATTACCATATATGGTGTTCTTTCATCTGAATCACCTCCATAAGAAACTTCTAAATTAAAAATAACCTCAGATAATTTTTTAAATCTTTCAAGTATTTGTTTGGAGGTGTTATATAAAAATATGCCTCCATGTGTGCCTTTAATGTGTCCATCAGCAACAAATAATCCTAACCATTCAGATAATTCGGGTGTTAAATTTTGTGGAATTTTAAAAGGTTTAGATTGTCTTTCTGCTTTTATGAGACTTATTTTAATAGGATCCTCTTTAAAAACTTGGGATACTTTTTTAAAAAATTTTATAGGTGGCTTATTAGTAGCATTCCAATATTGTTGGAGTTGATTATACTTAATATTTAACTTCTTAGCAATTTCTTTTTTAGTATTTGTTTTATATATTTTATCTAATAGATTTCTCATTTTTTCCAAAGCATATTCATCATATACACGAAGCGAGTCATCCATATCATATGCTGAAAAACTTATTGATTGCTCATTAATTTTAATTTTTCGTGGAACCAAAATGTAATCATTCTCAGCCAAATCTTTAGCCATTTTAGTCAAAATCTTATTACCATCAAATACATGCAATTTATGGATAGGAGTTAGTCTTATTTTTCTTCCAGTTCTAGTTCCAATTTTTATAATTTGGTTTGTTTTCCCATGATAAATATGTGTCGCCTTTTGAGGTTTAAAATTTATGCTGTTTAATGATAATACTTCTAAATCATTCTGAATACGAATTAATGTTTCTTCCCTTGAATTTATGTTTATTTCTCCATCATTTTTCTTATATTTTTTATATAATTTTTTAATTTCTACTAATGAACCATTTGAAAGTAAAACTGGGGTATCACCTACTACACATTTGCCTGTTCCAAATCCTCCTGGTACAGCAACAGTACCTCCTTTTGCTACAGGAAACAATAAATCCACAACTCTTTGTCCTGTAATTAAAGGCCTAGTAGGGCTTAATTTCTTAGAGAAGGGTCTATTTTTTGTTACTGGCCACTTTTGAATCATATCAAATTTTTTCTCATCCTTCTCAGTTTTAATATTATATATATTTTCTGTTACGGTGTATTCTCCCTCTTCTACAATATATGATATTTCTCCAGAAATACCATTAGGAATCATAATATAATGTGTAATAGCTGGAGTTTCCTGAACTATCCCTACAACATCTCCACTAACAACTTTTTCACCTTCCTTTTTGGTTGGTTTGAAATGCCATTTTTTTGTTCTTGAAAGCGAAGGAATTTCAACACCCCTTTCTAGAAAACCAGATTTGGCCTTCTCAAAAATTTTATCCAAAGGTCTCTGTATGCCATCAAATACATTAGATAATAATCCTGGCCCTAATTCCATTGATAAGGGTTCATTTAGGTATGTTACTTCTTGATACAACTTTAAATTATCAGTATTTTCAAAACATTGAGCAGCAACATATTTTGAATAAATCTGAATAATTTCTCCCATAATATTCTGTTTATCTACCTTTACCAAATCATGCAAACGTACGTGTTCTTGAAAATTTTGTCCTTGAAATCCTTTAATATGTATCAATGAACCATTAATAGCTGAAATATACCCTTTTTTTAACTCTCTTTTAGATTCTTGCATATTCCTCTAAATACTCATTTATATTTTCTTTTTCTTTTTGGATAATTTTTTCAAATTCATTTTGTAAATCTTCAATTTGCGATTCAGAAATTAGATTTGTGAATTTTATCTCAATCATAGATAAATTTTGTTGAATCAAATCTTTAAAAGAATAATTATACGAAATCGATTCTTCTTTTGATTCTAAGATAAATCCTTTGAAATACTCTTCTTGAGTCTTTTCAATTGATAAATTTTTTCCAAACAAATCCTTTAATTGAGTATCTTTATCTGAAAAATAATCATAATCTCGCTTATTTAAATATATTATAACCTTTGAAAGATTTCCTAAAACATCTTTAATATTTTTCAGCGATTTAATAAGATAATCTATATAATTGGGATAATTTTGATCTATTTTCTGTTCTAATTCACTAAATAACGCTTCTTTCAATTTAATTATTAAACGATTTTTAAGAGATAGTACCATTTCGTTAGATTTTAAGATAGTTTCTGTCAACTTGTTGTTAAGTTTTTGATTATAATCTTTTATAAATTGATCTTTTATCTTCTCAGATCTTTTTTTAATTCTTTCTTTATACATATTTTTTATTTCTGCCTTTTGAAATAGGGTTCGTTGATTTAAATTTTTTATTTCATTTTGAGCTTTATCAATCAAATACATCCCAAGATATCCAAATTCTCTTTTTAAATCTTTTTCTTCTGAAATTTTAATCACACCTACGGTATAATTCTTTTAATAGATTCATAAAACTTTTCTAAAAAGGGACTTCTTTCATTTAAGTTTCTTTGAAAAATCTTTGGCATATAAAAAACAAAAGGAGACTTAGTATTTAATTTGAATTCCATAATAGAAGATATTAACTCTTCAGGAAGCTCTAAAGCGATAATTATCATCGAGATAGAGGGATCACTTTTGACTTTCTCAAATTTCTCTTTAAATTGGTTAGGATCCTCTAAAATTGTTCCCTTAAAAACTCTCAGCACAGCCATTGCAATTACTGCAGCGGGAAAGGTGGCGGCAACAGTCATTCCCGCTTTCAAACCAAGGTATGCGTTAGCTGAACCCAGAATCATCGCCAGTATTACTCCTAGAAAGAGTGATTTGAAGGTCAACTCTTTCATAGTTTTCTTTGCAGGAACATAAGGAGTAAAGTCGGGTGAAGAAGTATTGTTATCAGCCATTAAATTCTCCTGATTACTTAAGAAACAAAAATTTAAAGATGAATATTTAGAAATTTCTCCCTAAAAGCAACGGGAAAAGTATATTTTGTTAATTGTCAGTTGTTATTTGTCAGTTGTCAGTCATTCTTCTTTAGGGATTTGCTGCTTAAACAACTAACCAATAACCGGATATTGCTAGGATTATTTACAATTATAATTTTTCCCAATTGAATTTATATAGGCATTAAGTCTTGGGCTTAGTTCATCTAGAATTTTTTTCAGTTTCTCTATTTCTGTTTTGTTTAATAAATTTCTCATATAGGCCCTGCGCAGCCAATGTTTTGTTTCATATAAAGATGCTCTTGCAATTTTGGCAAATCTTTTATTATCAGTAAAACTTCCTCTACCTGTTCCTTCGGCAATATTAGCACCAATGCTATCTGATGATTCTACAATTTGAAAGCCCACCGTGTTTTTGGCGAAAG
>JARRLT010000268.1:0-14322 GCA_037386725.1 Promethearchaeota archaeon | reverse complement strand
CAACACCTTTCTTTGATCCAGTAGCTAAAAGTCCGGAAGGAGGTCTATAAAATTTCAGATACATAAATTGAAGATTTAATCATTGGGAATTATATTATTATACTAGTAATAATAGATTAAAATTCATATAAATAATTAGTGTAATAATTTCGGTGAAACTTCTTAAAATCAGTTATAATTATTAAATTAAAAGAAAATAAAAATTCGATCAAAGCTTTTTCGAAGATATTCGTTATAGTGTTAAAGCTTTTTATTGTTACAATAATTCAGAAAACAAGAAGGATCTGAACCATCATATATATTGGTTTTCATAAATACTTTACCTCTGCAACCACCACATATTATTTTATAAGTACATTTTCCACAATTATCATTAAACCTAAGATCTCTATAAATGTTTAGAATTTCAGAATAATTCCAAATATCTTGAATATGTTGGGTTTTCACATTACCCAAATATACGGGATTCAAAGGGCAAGGAGTCACATCACTAAGCAATTAGTTATTATTTGGATTTGGGTATTCCACTTTTAAAAATCCATAAACTCATCTATAAAATCTAGGTTCTAATAATGAGGGTGTTTCATAAATATCTATGAATATTAAAAAGATTCAGAAACATAAAATGGAAGAGTGATATAAAAAGTTGTTCCTTTATTTAATCCTTTTGATTCAGCCCAAATTTTCCCTTTATGTAGTTCGACAATTTGCTTTGAAATATTTAATCCCAGACCAGTTCCAGCCATCCCAATATCGGTAATATTTAAAGGCTTATCAAGTGATATAAACTTTTTAAATAGATTTTTAAGGTCAACTTTTTTGATTCCAATCCCATTGTCCGAAATTGAAATATTAATCAGGTTATCTTGTTTTTTGACCTTTATTGTGATTATTCCGTCTGGTTTTGTAAATTTAATCGCATTATCTAAAAGATTACATATTACTCTTTTAAACATATCTGGATCAATCTTCATTTTTAATTGATTTGGTGTATCTAATACAATTTTATGATTTTTACGCTTAATTTGATATCTCATATCTTTAATACATTTTTTTATTAATTCAATTATATCTCTTAATTTCCTTTGTAGATCTATTCCTTCAGATTCTAACCTTGATAAATCTAAAAGATTTAAGATCAAATTTTTTAATTTTTCACTCCCATTTTCAATTATCTCAATTAATTCTTTGACATCCTCTTCTTTTCGAATTTTCTTATTATCATATAAGTTTTTTAATAATTGAGTAGCTCCATATACACTGGTTAAAGGACTTTTTAATTCATGAGCAGCATTATCTAAGAAATTTTGTCTCATATCATCTAATTGTTTTAACCTTTTATTCTCTTCTTGTATTATTTTCTCAGCTCAACGAAAAATAGAAACAGAAAAAGCAATGCAAATAATACTTGATGTATTAAAGTCAAACCCGCTTTTACTTCTTTTTATAGTTACATCACGATCTTCTGAATGAATAATATTTTTATAAAAACCAGGTTCCCAATTATTAATTTCTTTGATATCGTATCTAATTAAATCAGCAAAATGCTTATTGATATATTTAATCTCATCATCTTGAATTATAGCAATTCCCATTAAAGCTTGTTCAGCAATTTTTCGAAATTTTTGCTCTGATTCTTGTAATCTTCTTTTTATTATCTTTTCTTTACTTATATCTCGTGCAATTAATTGAATGAAAAAGTTTTCATTTACCCTAATTTTAGCAGCTACAATTATTATCCATTTAATTAAACCATTCTTTCCCTTTAGTTTGAATTCTTGGGGTTTTAGAACTCCTTCTTTTATAACTTTTTGAAAAAGAGAAGTAGCTACGTCTTTATTTCCATTGGGAAAAATAGGTAATTTTGAAAAATGAAATCCTATAATTTCGTCAAAAGTTAAATTTAAGAGAGTTACAACAGACTGATTACAATATTTAATTATCCCTTTTAAATCTAATATCAGAATGGAGATAGGAAATTCGTCAAATATAGCAAAATAATCAAATTTATCACCATTCATTATCTCTTTCCTATATTTCTTCTATTCTTATATCTTAAAACAAACCCTCCCGTTTGGTTGATACATTAATTGAATAATGGTTTTTAAAATTATAGAAATCTCGTTTTGTTCGTTATATCTACCAACAAAAATGTCTATACTTTGTCCACTTAAATTTTTCAAAAAAGATTCAGAAATATTCTAAAAATTGGAAAAGATTATTCATTTCTGGCGTATAATTAAATAATTATTGGAAGTTTTACATAAAAAGTAGAACCCTTGTTTCTTCCTTGGGATTCTGCCCAAATCTCCCCCCCATGAGATTCAATAATCTCTCTTGAGATGTATAATCCTAAACCAGATCCTTCTGCTGATACATTGAATCCTTGTCCATACCTTTCAATTTTACTGAACTTATTAAAAATTATTGCTAATTCACTCTCAATTAATCCCACTCCAGTATCTTTAACATAAAATATTATGTTATTAGAATCCTTTTTTAGTGTAATTGAGATTTTTCCATTCGGTGGTGTATTTTTTACAGCATTAGACAATAAATTAATTAAAACTTGTTCAATTCGAATTTGATCCACATATGTTAGCATTTTATTTGGAAGATTTACTTCAATACTTAGACTTCTTTCATTAATGAGATATTTCATATCATTAAGGTTTTCTTTAAATAATTTAACTAGATCTACTTCAACTTTTTCTAATTCAAATTTTTGTGCCTCTATTCTAGAAATATCTAAGAGATTGAAAACCAATTTTTTCAATCGGTTACTTCCTTTATTTGCTATATTTAATAATTCATTAACTTCCTCATTTAAATTATTTCTTTGAGTTTTCTTAATTAATTGTAATGCACCATGAATCGAAGTTAAAGGTGTTTTAAGCTCATGAGAGGCTCTATTTACAAATTCCTTTCGCATTTTATCTAATTGTCTTAATTTCTTGTTTTCCTCTTTAATTATTTGTTCTGCTTCCTTTTGTTTAGTGATATCAAAAAGAGTTATTAAATTTGCAGGTCTCTGATTAAATGTAATTGTTTTTGATGAGACAGATCTCCATTGCATAGTTCCATCTTTTTTAAATATTCGAAATTCATAATTTGGAATAATATTTCCAATCCCACTTTGTTTATTATTAGCTTGTCCATAAACCAATTTTCTGTCTTCAGGATGAACAACATTTATAAAATCATTCAACTTCCATTTCTTAAATTCTTCTAAAGGATAGCCTAATCCTTTTCCAAAATGATTATTTGCATACTTAAGCTCATTGTCTTGAAGAATTCCAATACTAATTATAGATTGTTCTGCTATATTTCTGAACTTTTCTTCAGACTCTTTTAATTTCTGCTCTGCCTTTACTTTATCAGTTATATCTTGAATAATAGCTTCAATATAATCACCATCGTCCATTTTAATCAAAGAACTCTCATACTGCAACCATAATTCCTTCCCATCTTTATTCTTAGTATAAATTTCAATAGGGTGCACTTTTACTCCATTACACAGTTTAATATATCTTTTTTTAAACTGTTGAATATGTTTTGTGTTAAATAACCCTAATGAAGTATAATTTTGACCAATTATATCCATTCTTTTATATCCAGATAATTTTTCAGCAACAGGGTTGATCTCGATAACTGTTCCTTTCACATTTGTTAGAACAATCCCATTGGTCATGTTTTCAAATAATCGCTTATATTTTTTCTCAGATTCTTTTAATTTTTCTTCTGCTAATTTTCTTTCAGTAATATCAATAATTGCAAATAGATCAGCGTATCCGCCATGATAATGAATTGTTTTAGAGAACAAATCTAACCATCTTTCAATTGATCTAGTACAAACTCTCTATCATTTTCGTATATAAGTTTAATAAATTCATTATATTCCCATCTTAAAATAACATTAAGATCATAACCAGTAATCTCAGCAAATTTTTCATTAACATACTTAAAATTATTGTCTTGAATAATACCAATTCCCATAAATGACTGTTGGGCTATTGTTCTAAATTTTTGTTCGGATTCTTTTAATTTTTCTAAAATTTCCAATCTTTTTGTGATATCACGTGAAATTAATAACGCTTTTTTCTTTCCGTCTCGACCTATAAAGGTTTTCCCTTTTATTTCTACCCAAATCACTTTTCCGTTCTTATCAACACATCTTACTTCTGCTCTTCCAACACCTTTTCTAAAACTTTTTCTCATTAACTTTGAAATTTTTTGTACATCCTCTGGGTAAACGAAACTTAAAGCAGCTCTTCCTAATATATCCTCCTTAGTAAAACCCATGACTTCTTTATGATATTTTTCATTTATATATTCAATTTTGAAATGATCATCTATTACCGTAATAAAATCATTACTATTTTCTAAAAATAAAAATTGTTGATTTAAACTTTTGTTTGAAATTTGTTCCTGATCTGATGCGAAGATTTGCGCTAGTTTATTATTTTCCTGATTATCTTTATCTAAGAAGAGGATTTGGAATATTTTCTCATTATTAATTACGAGAAGATTTATTTTACATTCATACCTGAATTTATAATCATTATGATTAGAACTTTTTAAAGTTAAAGGATATGATGTTTCATATTGCATTTTATTAAATAATTTTTCAATTTTATCCTTATTAAAAAGAAATAATTGTAAATTGTAAATGCTTTTACCAATATAATCTTCTGATTTAATTTCTAAATTCTTTTTTGTAATAGAATTGATAGCTAAAATCAGTTTATCCCGTGAAATTAGAATAATTCCCAAAGGTATATTTTCAATAAAGTTAAAGTAATTTAATTTCATCCATTATACTAACTTTGTAATTCCTTAATCAAGGGGTTAAATAACTATAAATAAAACAGATATATATGTGTTTATTATATTTTTAACTCATTTTTGACACAAATATATAATTCAATTAAAAGAATATTGTTATAACTTGAGTAGAAATAAAAAATCTTTATTAAATTTTATTATCAATCAATAATTCTTAATTGATTTTGTTATATTTCTATATTTTCTCGGAATTTTTGATAATCTGAAAGAATTTTCAAACATTTTGTTGGTTGGTCCCAAAAATCAAAGATAGGAATTTCTTGACCAAGAAATTTCTGAAACCAAGGATATCTATAAGGATATGGTCCAACATAAAAGACTGGAATGGAATATTTTTTCATTAGTCTTTTAATTGGTTTCATAACTGCACCTTCGATTAGTGTCCCAATCTGTTTCATATTTTCATCAAATTCCATTCCCGAAGACTCCATAATTTTCATAACATCATCCAAGTCAAATACCCCATAAATAATAATGCTATCCACTTCACCAGATTTCATTAAGATTTTTGGAAATTTGATGAACATATTTACAAAATCAATATCAAAAGTGACATCAATAGGATTAAGGGAACTGGCTGTAGGGGGTATATATTGCCTTATTTCTTCTTGGAGCGTTGTTGAAAATTTTGGTACATGTAACCCTAATTTTTCAGCAGATTTTACCATCATTGACCCAGAACCTCCTGAGTCAGTAATAACACCCAATTTCTTTCCTTTTGGATAAACATCAAATTTCTGAGCAAAATCAAATGTTCGTAAATAATAGAGAAAATCTGTTATTGATTCAGTTGAAATAATTCCTGTCTGCTTAAAAATCCCATCATAAATATTTTGGTTGCCTCCCATGGCCCCTGTATGGCTTTTTATGGATCTCTCTGCTGCTTCACTCCCTCCCGCATAAATTGCAATAATAGGTTTTTTAGGTGTTATTTCTTTAGTAATTTCTATGAATTCATCTCCTCTCTTAATTTCCTCTATGTAAAGACCGATCACATTAGTTTGGGGATCTTCTTTGAAATATTTTAAAAGATCTACTAAATCAATGTTTAATTCATTTCCAATCGAGATTGATTTTCCTATTTTAACACCCCAATCCTTAGCATGCCAAAATGTATGACACGCTATAGTTCCAGATTGACTAATTATTGATGTTTGTCCTCTCTCGGGAACTTGATAAATCCACATAGTATTAAAATGGGAATTCCTAATATCTGGGTTATACCAATTATTGAAAATCCCTAAACAGTTTGGTCCAATAAATCTAATTCCATACTTTTTAGCTAAATTATTTACTTTGTCAGAAAGCTCTTTCCCATCCTCACCAACTTCTCGAAATCCCCCTGAAGTTATGATCGCTCCTTTAATTCCTTTCTGTCCACATTCTTCCAAAACCTCGGGTACTATTTCTGGAGGAAGAATTATAAATGCTAAATCAGGGATTTCTGGTAAATCTAACACATTTCGATACGCCTTAAATCCTTGTACCTTATTTAATCTAGGATGAATAGGATATATTTCCCCATTAAAACCTCCAGCAACTATGTTCCTTAATTGCATTGAGCCCATAGTCGTTAAAAGATTATTATTCGCTCCAAATATAGCGATAGAAGAAGGATTTAAAATTTTATGCAAAAAATGTTCTTTTAAGAAATCTTTTCTTGAACTATCAGACATATTTGTTAAAATAGGATTAATTAAATTAAAGATATAATTTATTCGAATTTAGGGAAAAATTTGAATATTTGTAAAATAAATCTAAGTTTTAAAATAAAGAACATTATTTTTTCCCGGTAGAGCCAAATCCTCCAAGCCCTCTTTCAGAGTCGGGTAAAACATCTATTTCATTAAATTCAAAAGCATAAACTTTTTCCAAAATGATTTGACAGATACGCTCACCAACCCTTAAGGTGACCTCCTTATTTGACAAATTTACCACGATTGCCATCCATTCGTTTCTATAGCCAGAATCGATAGTTCCTGGTGTGTTAAGTATAGTCAGTCCGTCCCATAAAGCTAATCCGCTTCGTGGAACCACTCGAAAATAGTATCCCTTTGGAATAGCAGTTGCGAAACCTAATGGAAGGTTTGGAACGTTTAGGTATTTCTAATTTATCATGTAATTTCTTATAAGGTATTTGAATAATTTTATCTGAAATTTTTAATACCTCAATTTCAATTTTAATTTCAATTAATTAAGCATAAATCACAAGGTTAAAAAAGAATTTTATTAAAGAATAATTAATTAGAAATAATATTATTTAGATGGTGAGCCAAAATAACGATTATTATAGATAGATACGATCCTCGTAAAGATAAAGATGCTTTAAAAGACATTTTTGAGGATTTTATTGAAAATAAAGCTTTTTTCAAATCAAGATGGGAACATTTTGAAAAAGAACTTGAAAATAGAGTACTTAAACTTCAAGATCGAAATTCTATGGTTGTTGCCCGAGAAGCAGGAAAAATGATTGGATGGGGAACCTATACCATTTGGAGGGACTATTTAGGAAAAGATTGGGCTGTAATTCATCAAATTCTAACTAAAAGAGAAGACTCTTATAAAAAAGGAATTGAAGAAAGAATTATTAAAGAATTACAATCCTATATTAAAAGAACTTTAAAGATTGAAAAAACTTATTATATTTGTCCTGATTCTAACAGTGCTTTAAGAAGTATTTTCTTGAAGCTTGGAATTAAAAAGTCCGACTATATTTGGTATGAATATGATTACAAAATTTAATTTTTGAGAATATTAATTATGGAAAAACTCAAAAAAATTGTGGAAAATGCCAAAAATGTTAATTCTAAAGAGGAATTTGAAAATTCAATAAAAGTGCTAGAAAAAGAAATAACAATTAACCCCTCTAATAACATCCTCAAAAACTTGTTTATTGATTTATTACTTTCTTACGGATTTCTTTTATCGGATGAGTACCAACCTAATTATGATAAAGCCATCCAAATATTTAATAGAATTATCAATCTAAATCCTAAAAGTCATCGGGCCTATTATAACCTTGGTATGATTTATTTTGAATTAAAGCAATTCAAAAAATCATTGAAGTTTTATAAAAAAGCATTAAAATTGAAACCAGATTACAAATATGCGCATTATAACATAGGATTATTATTTGAATCTAAAAATAAGTTTAAAAAAGCATTAAAAAATTATGAAAAAGCCCTGAAAATAGATGAGGGCTTTTCTTACGCTTTAGAAGCGAAAAAGCAAATCCAAAAGAAAATTGAACAAAATAAGTTGAAATAACAGAAATTTGATTGGTTTTTATTTTAATTGATTCTATGTCTTAATTAAACGATTATGAATTATAGAACAAACAATTATAACGACTAATAAAATTATTCCACCTAAAATATATCCTAAAAAGGTATTAGTTAAAAATAGCATATCAATAATCCTTATAGATTCTTTGATTTTTGTGAAGATATTTTTTAAACTTAGTGAATAAACCCTCAAATATTAATTTTCTGAAGATAATTGTTCAAAACTAAAAAATATTAAAAAATTTTAAACGGAACATTAATAAATGGGAAGACTACATTTTTATTTGCTATTTAAAAATAAATATATTATTCGATTTACAATCTTTTCTCGAATCTAAGAAAATGCACAAAGTAAAATTGAACTATCAAAAAAGATTTCAGAAACCCTTCAAAATAAACAAAGGAGAAATGTTAATTATTGGAAAATGTAATAGTGAGTGGAATGGATGGTTGTATTGTACTAATAAAAAAGGAATTTCCGGTTGGGTTCCGCAAGAATATGTCTTAAAATTGAGCAAAAGTGGAAAAATACTTTATGATTTTGACTCAACCGAATTAACAGCTTTTAAAGATGAAACAGTTAATGTTCTTAATGAAGTCTCAGAATGGTGTTATTGTTTAAATAACAAAGGAGAAAAAGGATGGATCCCAAAGGAACATCTAGAACCAATTGTTCTTGACTGAACACATTAAAATTTCTCATTTTTCAAATTAGATTATCTTGGAGGGGAAACTTGAATTAACTGGATTATTTACAAGAAAAAAGAATAAAAAAATTAATAGAGTTTTTAGTTCTATTTTTCAACTTCGAAGGTTACTTGACAGCGAACTCGATATATAAGTTCATCTTGATCTTCCTTTACCTTCACATCAGACCTTATAATTTCAATATTTCTGATGCCACGAAGGGTTTTTTTGGCCTCTTCATATGCTGCGCGGACTGCGTCTGCCCAATTTTTTTCCGAACTGCCAACCAACTCTATACTTTTATATACAGTCATTTTCTTCGCTCCTTATTTGTTGTATTATACAAATTTATCGCTTACTATTTAAATATTTCTCATTTTTTTGAATAGAATGTATTATTTTCTATATCTCCATTCACTCGCTTAATTATTTCATTAAGATCTCCCAATTTTAATACTTTTACGATCTCTTCAAAGGCCTTTCTGAATTCCTTTGGAGAATTTCCTAAAGTCAATCCGCCATCTACTATTAAAGCATGTCCATTTACAAAACTAGAATCATCACTTGCCAACCATATTGCAGCTTTTGCGATGTCTTTTGGTAACCCCGATCTGGGAATAGCTTGTGTATTTTTCAACTCAATCTTTAATAAATTGGCTAGTCGTTCTGCAGCTTTCTGATCCAAACCTAATCCTCTCCCAAAAATAGGAGTAGCAATTCCTCCAGGACAGATACAGTTAACGCGAATGTTATCTTCTCCTAATTCCATTGCGATTGAATGCGTTAAATGAATTATTGCTGCTTTAGCAGCACTATAAATATGTGGACCTGCCCCTGTCATAATACCTGCTACGCTTGCAGTATTAATTATACTTCCAGATTTTTGTTGTTTCATTATTGGGGCTACGTATTTCATACCAATAAAAACGCTTCTTAGAAGAATATTTATTGTTTCATCAAATGCCTTCACTGAAATATCCTCTAAATATCCATTCACTCCCGAGATTCCTGCATTATTAAATAAGCAATCCACACGCCCATACTCCTTAAAAGTTAAATCAATTACCCCTCGTATATCGGATTCTTTTCTAACATCACCAGGAAAGAAAATAGCATTAGATCCCACTTTTTTAGCTAAGGTTTTTCCTTCCTCAATCATAATATCTAAAAAAACCACCTTAGCTCCCTCTTCAACGAAAGATTCCACGGATGCTTTTCCAATACCACTAGCTCCTCCCGTTATGACTACAACTTTATCATTTAATTTACCCATTGAATTTCAACCTCAATCTTTAAGTTTTTATATAATTCAAAAATTATGCCAATGATAAAATTATTAGATTACTTTAAATATCTTTTCTTCTGGATGAGATTAACGAGAAATTGAGGTTACGAAAATTAAAGTAAAAAACTGAAAAAGTGACATTAGATAATGTAAGCAACTAAGATTAAAGAAAAAGAATTTAAAGAAAGAAATTAGGCATCAGTGTTTTCGATAAGTACAGCTATACCTTGACCGCCACCAATACATGCATTCGCAATACCATATTTTCCGCCTTTATGTTTCAAAATTCTAGCTAATGTGCCAGTTAATCTAACCATTGTAGAGCCTAATGGATGCCCAATGGCTGTACTTCCACCCATAACATTAACCTTTTCTTCGGGAATATCAAATTTTTTCATGCAATTCAATGCTACAACACAAAATGCTTCATTAATTTCCCAGAAATCAATATCACTTGCTTCAAGACCCGCATGTTTAAGTGTCATTTCTGAAGCAGGAACTGGTCCTCTACCCATAACAGTCGGGTCGACGCCAGCCCAACCCAATGATACTATTCTTGCTAAAGGTTCAATACCTCGCTTCTCAGCTACTTTAGCATTCATTAAGACGGCTGCAGTTGCTCCAGCATTTAAAGGAGAAGAGTTCCCTGGAGTAATTACTCCTTCACTGGATCCCTCTCTCTCTTCATAACCAGATCGACCTCCTAAATCTTCTCCATAAGCGTTTTGTTTTAAATAGAAGGGCTTAGAAATTCGTGGCAATTTAGCCACTTTCTCTAAAGTTGATTTTCTGGCTGCTTGATCTTTATCGATCATCATTTTTTCTTCGACATTTCCTTCAGCATGGCCCTCAATCGGAATGATTTCTCCACCATTAACACCACTTGTAAACCATCCTTCTTCTTGGGATTTAATGGTTAAATTATGAGAACGAACACCAAGTTTATCTAAATCTTCCTTTGTGATATAAGGACTTTCTTGCTCATAGAGCTTTTGAGCAGTTTGAACCATGTTAATTGTGGTATAAAGATCATATTCTGGTCTATACCATTCACTTTTTTTCTGGGTCATTTTTAAATTTGCATTCACATGATTATTTTGCATGGCAATTCTGGTCATATGTTCGACTCCACTGGCAAGTCCAATATCTGTATATCCGGTCATTATTTCTAATGCAATAAACGCAAGTCCTGCTCCAGCAGATCCACATTGCTTATCAACAAAAAATGCAGAAGTTTTAGCAGGATATTTTGCTAAGAATAGTGGTATTCTTCCACCATAGGTCCAATTTTCGTGCACACCCATAGCAGTACCAACTCCAAATTCTTGTATGTCTTCTTTGGTAATACCTTTATCAGCTAATTTTTGATCATGAAACTTCATTAGTAAAGTCGCGAGAAGCTCATCTCCTCTAATCTCCCCGAAAACATCTCTTTCAGGTTGTTTTGGACGACTTCTGCTAAAAGCAGTTAAAAAAGATTAAACAAAAATTAAAGTTTTGGAATATAAAATGAATGAAAATTCAAAACACATTTTCATAAATGTACATTATTAAAATAAAAATTTTCAAAATCCGATTTTATCATTTAGAAAATCCAAAAGTACTAACGATCAAGGATCAAATTTTAATAATTTTTAATTAGAAGTTGAAATCTTATTATAATCAAATTCAAGGTTGATACATTTTTTCTGTAATAAATAAAAGTATATTAAATTTTTACATTCTATTCTGATATTTTTTTCAATCTTTCTTCGCGTCTTTCTTTTGCTTCTCTATATCTCCTTTTCTCCTCGTTAGTTTGGGTAATTAGCCTAGGAACTTCTGTAGGATTGCTTTTATCATCCAAAGCGACAAGAGTCAGATAAGCAGAAGCAACATGAGATCTATCTCCAGTTTTAAGGCATTCGCCCTCTACACGTACACCTACTTCCATAGAAGTTTTTCCGACATAGTTTAATGAGGCTTTGGCAAAAATCACATTTCCGATAAAAGCGGGATTTAAAAAATCTATTCTATCAACAGAGGCGGTAACACTATTTTTATGACTATGCCTTGCGGCTACTATTCCCGCGGCTTGATCGATGATTTTCATAATTGCTCCACCATGAACATTACCTGCGGGGTTCGCATCTTCAGGCATCATTAATTGGGCAATTTCAACTTTACTTTCAGATACAAATTTTTGCACCATTTTATCTCACTTTAATTATTTAATATGAGATATTCAGATCTAATTTAAAAAGAAAAAATGTTACTATGCTTTACCGTATTTCTTAAATAATAGAATTCCTACAATTACAATTGCTATACTACTCAATCCTAAGACCATTAGATTAAACCAAATATTCAGATCCGTTAAAACCACACCGTTAAAAATCCTTCCCAGAGAATCAGTAGCATAATAACTTGGCAGAAACATAGCAACCAAAGTTGTAGTTTCAGTTAATGGAATAAACGTTCCAAAAAACATTTGGGGAAGAATGAAAATAAACGATAATCCAGTTGCGGTTCCAGAACTTTTTGAGATTGTAGCAGTTATGAGTCCAAACCCTACAGAACAGATTGCTAGTAAAATCATAAATACCGCAGCTACAATATACCCTAAAAAGGTGGTTTGTGGTCTAAAACCCATGATAAAAGTGAGAATAGCCACTATTACAACTTGGAGAAGAACAAGCGCAGTATTCGATAAAATATGGCTACTCATAAACTCTGTTGAAGTTGTTGGTGTAATATTTATACGTTTTAATAATCCATTTTCACGATCATCGCTAAATGTCTGTGCCACAATCATAATGATAAAAATACATGCATATGCAAATAACCCTGGAGCCATAAATTCAAATGTGGATACACCTGGAGTTGCACTAGGGAAAGACCCAAATGCAAATCCAAAGGTAACTGTTAATGCCGCCGGAAATAAGAGCATCAGAAATAGATAAGCGGGTTCTCTAATTATCTTTTTTAACTCCATTTTCACTAATGCATAAACTCTCTCTAAATTCATATTTTAAATCCCCTCCAATATTCTTCTTCCTGTTATTTCTAAAAATACTTCTTCCAAATTTTTTGCCTTATAGTTTTCCATAAGATCTTGAGGAGATCCTAATGCGATTAATTCCCCATAATCTATAATTGCAACCATATCACTCAAGGCTTCCGCTTCTTCAATATAGTGAGTTGTTAAAATAACAGTTTTATTTTGTTCTTTAAGTGAACCAATGAATTGCCACATTTTTCGACGAGCTCTCGGGTCCATTCCAACTGTAGGCTCATCAAGAAAGGCTATCTCTGGATCATTAATTAATGCCATCAATAAGTTTAATTGACTTAACATCCCTCCGCTATATGTTTTAGCTTTTCTTTTACTCGTTTCTACAAAATCAACAGCATTAATAAGGGTATCTGTTCGTTGTCTTACATCTTCTTTCTTCATTCCATAAAGTGTTCCAAATAATTCAATGTTCTCTCGTCCTGTAAGGAATTTATAGATAGCTATATGCTGTGGACAAACTCCTATTACTTTTTTAATCTCTTTTAAGTCTTTACTCACATCATAGCCTCCAACATATATCTGTCCTCGATCAGGTTTTAATAGTCCGTTCATCATATTAATTGTTGTTGTCTTCCCAGCACCATTTGGTCCTAATAACCCAAAAATCTCTCCCTCCCTAACTTTAAAACTCAAGCCGTTTACTGCTTTGATATCTCCAAATTGTTTTGCTAAATCCTCAATAACTATCGCAAAATTTTCATTAGGGTCATAAATATCTTCTTGGGGAGAAAGATTGAATTTTTCAGATGAATTTTGATCCATTTTTATCAATCACTTTTTTAATCATTCCTAAACTTAATTTTAATTGCTACTTGAATCGAATAAATAGAAATTAAAAATTAAATAAATTGGAGTCCAGTATTTGTTATTAAGATTTTAAGATTTATATATATCTCTAAAGATATAAGCTTAAATCTATAATAATCCTAAAGATGTAAATTAAATTTTTTAATTTTATGATCCATTAATTCAAAATTATTTTAAAAAGTTGACGCAAACGATTTAATTAGAAAAAGAAAGGCAGAAGATCTCATTTTTAGGTATTGAGAGGGTGAAAAATTGGATCTTTTTTATGGTTATCCAAATAAAGTACAAAGAATCAAGCTTAAAATATAAGATAAAAGGAGAAGAAAAGAGTTTGGAATCTCTTGAAAAATTAAGAAAAG
>JARRLT010000267.1:0-4321 GCA_037386725.1 Promethearchaeota archaeon | reverse complement strand
TGAATTATATGTCTGAAAAATTCGCATTATTTGCATTTAACGGAGAAGAATGTTGTTTTTTACATGTGATGCTAAATGCTTTAGAGATGAATGAAAAAGGATATGATATAAGAGTTATAATTGAAGGAAAAGCTTGTAAACTCGCTGGAGAATTTAGAAATAAAGAGAATTCAAGATCTAAACTCTATAAAGAATTTTTTGATGCAGGATTAATCGATTGCTTCTGTGAGGCTTGTAGCAATATGATGGGAACTTTAGAAAAGGTAAAAGAACTTGGAGTCCCTCTTTGCAATGAAATGAAAGGACATGTAAGTATGGAAAAATACATCAAGCAGGGATATACAATTATTACCTTTTAATAAGAAGATCTCAGAAAAACTTAATAAAACAAGGTCAAATAAGAGTCACAGAGATCCCTCTGTCTATCCTTCTTTTTTTATTATAATATCAACTATCTCTAACCATTCTTTAGCTTTTTGTAAAGAGTCCACTATTTTTCGTTTAGGATTTTCTGCTTTATCAATAACAAATTTAAATTCCTCCCCCAACGGAGGATTATTTCGAATTACATAAGCAGATTTTCCTAATCTTTCATTATTCTGTTTGAGTAGATCTAGTAACATTTCTAAAGACTCTAAAGAAATTAAAATAATGTCTGATAAGTCAATTATGAATGAAAAATGTTCTAAGCCCTTTATTTTTTCTAAGAAATCATCTTTCAATCTTTGAGCTGCTTTGAGTGGAAAATTTCCTCTTGCTTTTAAATAAAAATTATTATCTCCTATATTTTCAATCTTATACATACTTCCATCATAGTTCTATATATTTCCAAGATAGAATAATTATATTCTTTTTACTATAATTACAAATATGTAGGTTTCTATTATTTTCATCCCCTAATATCTTAAATAATTATCTCATCAAATTGAAAGTATTCCCATAAAAACATCCACATAGATTCTAACCACTGATTGAGATATCGACTTTATCTCTTCTAATTTCGATAATTTTCTAATAAAAGGAATTGACATTTCATCAAAAACTATTGAAAATGCCATTGAACTTAATTCAACAAAAACTAATGTCATATTTGAATGCATGGATTGGAAAGATTTAGATGATAGTCAATATGATATAATTTACATATCAGGTGTGTATCATTTTTTTAAAAAAGGTGATAGATGCTTATTTATTTCTAAAATTAAGAAAATTATAAAATCACCGGGATATTTATTCTTGAGTACACTTTCCTCAAATGATACGCAATATTATGGAAAAGGTGTACCAGTAAAAAATGATCCAAATTCATTTCAAAGCGAGATCTTCCTTCATTTCAGTTCGAAAGAAGAACTTTTAAAAGATTTCAAATTTTTAAAGATTTTTGACCTCTCTGAATTTTTCCATAAAAATTATGCGAAAGATACAGATTACCATACAATGTGGATTTTAATCGGTAAAAAATGTTAATCCGCCTTAAAAAATCCGATATGGAAGTATAATTCTATTTCTTAGCGAATTGTTTGATTTACTTTTTTTCGCGGTTATTGACCTTAAATAGTAGATAGTTATAGGTATATTTTGGTGCGGTTTGTTTCGAATTTTCATTCATTTTTAGTTTCCTCTCTACTTCCTCTCTACTGCCACACACAATATCGAGTTTTTTTAAAGTTTGTCCCAAAATCTCTGTGAAATTCTGAGGGAAAGGTAAATTCAAAGTCCGATTTCAGTGAAATTTTAGTGAAATTTTAGATAAAGTTTACAATCTCTCATAAGAATAATGAGTATTGCATACTGAAAATCCTAATTTCTTGTACGTATGGAGAGCAGGAGCATTAGCTATCCTTACCATAATAAAACATTGTTTTGATTCCTGAAATAATTCTTTTAAGATCGATGAGATTAGTGAACTAGCATAACCTTGGTTCCAGTAATCTGGATGAGTCCCTACGACAAATATATATCCTATAGTTTCATATTTCCATATACCAATCGTAGAAATCAAGACTTTCTCTTTCATTATACCATACCAAGTATTATTTTCATCAATCAGGATATCCTCTGGCTTGCGTGAACCCCAATAAATAGGATCAGTAATTCTCATCAATGAAGCTATCTCTTCTCTATAAGATTCATTTAATTTTTGGAATTTGTATTTCTCAGAATCCTTTTGTTCTCCTTTTTTCAAAACCATACGATACAAAGCAATTTCTTTTTTATAATCTGGAAAGAATTTTGAGATCAATTTTTTATGGTTATCAAATCCAGTAATAGATATCGGATTATAATTATTTCCATTTAATAAAAATTCAAGACTCACAGCTGTTCCTCTTAATTGAATTCTGCGGTTTTCCCAGATTAAAATCATTCCTTGTATTTTTTCTTCATTATCTACTGCCATATAGATTTCAGTACTTTCTGGATATTGAGTATAATCAGCATGAAAAAATAAGTATTCTGCAAAGTTATTTTTAATATAATCGTAGAATAAGGCTTCATTATTTAATGTTACTCGAATTGACCTAAATCGATCATGCGCCATAGAATAACCTAATTTTTTTATATGAATAAAAATTTCGATCAAAAAATCATTTGAATTGAAATTAAAAATATGACTTCTTTAGAATAATAAACACTACAGAGATATCGATTAAAAGTTATTCTAGTTTCTTAACTAAATTAAGTCAATCTCTTGAGTAAAACTGCTATACTTTTTTAAACATGAAATTTAAATAAATTCGTGAAACAGAAATTTTCACGATGATTACATCTTAACTTCTAAAAAGATGATAAAATTACTTCTTGTATAAATTTCATTAGATTTAACTCTATTTACCGATTGGATTATTCAATCTATTAAATGTGTAAAAAAGGAGGAAGAACGATCTATAATAAGAAGAAATGGGGACTGAGGGATTTGAACCCCCGGCCAACAACTCTGGAGGCTGCCGCGCTCGATATAGGTTTTAAGCAAATCCTATTCTACCGGGCTGCGCCAAGTCCCCTAAAAATATAAGTAGACTCGGTTTAAAAATGTTATTTTAGTTTAATTTTTCATACTATTTTAGTTTAATTGAATTTTTACTTTAGATCAACTCAGAATTGAATCTAAATAGAAAAATTTGAAATAAATTAATTAAAATAATTGAAAAATGGCGTCATTAATTTAATTTAGAACCACAGAATTCACAATATCTCAAATTTTGCTGTGAAGGTTTTAATTTAGTTCCGCAAGTCGGACAATAATTTAATCCTCCTTCCTTGGTACTTTTATCCATTTGTTTTGATTTTTCAGGTGTAAATATCTCAATTTCTACATTTTCAGGAATAACCATCTTTTTACGACTATACCCGCAAGATCTGCATTTAACATCTTCAAATTTCATTAATTTTCCGCATTTAGGGCATTTTGAAAGCAATTGTAATCCACAATTTTTACAATATTCATCATAATCAGAGACGGGAGCTTTACATCTTGGACATTGTTTTTTATTAATCCAAAAATATCGTGAAAACATAACTGGAATAATAATCATCACGATTAAAGAAATAATGAGAAAGATGATAAACACAGAAATAGAAAAGAGGAAGGTCATAACCAAAGTAGGAATTAATATAATACATAACGCTAATGAGATATAAATTAATGTCTTTCTTTCAAAATTTTGGTGCATATAACTCATTATTATCTACTCTCTAAAAACTATTTATTTATTCGTACTTATCATATTTAAGGAAGTGAGTAATTTAAAAATTATTTTTACTTAAAGTAACGGTTAAATTTAAATGATTATCATTTATCGCTAGAAGTTATCAAATGAACCCAAGACGACTTGATGTATTACTTATCATCAGAAACTTTATGTTTTTTCAGAGCTGTGCCACAATAAGGACACTTCTCACTATTTATATCTATTTTTTCTCCACATGCAAAACAAGTAGTAATATCTTCACTATAATATACTTTTTCTATTTCTTTTTTATGTTTTTGCTTCTTAGATAAATTTGATCTCTTTTTATCTACCATATTAACCAAATTAAGATATTATTTCAGGTATATATTAAAAATTATAACCAATCTTTTTATTTCAATTAAATGGAGTCCATTCTTTCAAAATATTATTATAACCACAAAATTTAAGAATTGAGAAGGTTTTATTTGATTATAGCAAAATAAGAAATAATAATTTATTTCATTAAAATTAAACATAATAAAGGTTTTAATAAACATGCCCGGAAGTCACGGTTCTTTAACAAAAGCCGGAAAGGTTAAACAACAAACCCCTAAAGTTGACAGAACAGGTGTTAATGCAACACCTAAAAG
>JARRLT010000266.1:0-4552 GCA_037386725.1 Promethearchaeota archaeon | reverse complement strand
GACGTCAATACCGAGTTCTGCCAGCAGCTTTGCCCTGGCGTCCTTATCATCGACTATCGAGGCTATTTTTTTCTTGAAATCAGGAATAATCTCCTTTTCAATATATACTTCAATATTATAGTTTTCTGCTAAATTTTTCCATCTGACAAAATCATCTAGTTCAGAGTTTAATTTCCGTCTTTCCATTAATTCAACAACATTCCCACAATTCAATGTCGTTCAAGTTTTTGATTCATGATAAAAAACTACTAATACTAAATCTCCGTTAGAAGATTTAATTGAAGTCTCAGAAATTTGTTCTTGTATATATTCCAATGCATTTTGCGAAATTTTTAAATTAATTTAATAATCACCATTATGGTATGGTTTTTCAATTATGAGATACAATAATAATCTAGAAATAATTTGTAATATATTTTCTAGAAATTTTAATGTTGAAAAAATTTACATAAAAAACAAAATTTGAAACAAAATGATGAACGAAGAATTAAGCGCACATGTAATGGAAGTGGATACTGTCGCTAAAAAGATGGATACTTCTTTAATAAACGGTTTAACCGAAACTGAAGCAAAAAAACGTCTTGAAAGGTATGGTACAAATGAGTTACAAGAAACTGCAGGAATTTCTCCATGGCAAATTCTTATTAGTCAATTTAAAGATTTTTTAATCTATCTTCTATTTTTCGCTATTGCGATTTCCATTATTGTGGGATTCTATGAAGCATCAAGAGGAAATGAACCGTCAGAATTTCTGGATGCTCTAGTTATCTTTATTATTCTTGTTGTAAATGCTGTATTAGGATTTTATCAAGAATATAAAGCAGAACGAGCTTTAGAGAGTCTTAAGGAAATGGCACCTCATTTTGCAAAGGTTATTAGAGATGGAAAAGTTGAACAAATAGATGTAAAAGACGTCGTTCCGGGGGATTTATTAAAATTAGATGAGGGAGATAAGGTAGCGGCTGACGCTCGACTTGTAAAAGCATTTTCATTATACGCTGATGAAGCAATTCTTACAGGAGAATCCCAACCAGTCAAAAAAGACCTCAAGTTATATGGGCAAAAGACAATTTTAGCAGATAGAAAAAATATGGTCTACAGTAATACCGTTATTACCCGTGGAAATGGACAAGCCATTGTTATTGGTACGGGAATGAAGACAGAAGTAGGTAAAATCGCTGAAAAAATTCAAGAAGAAGTCCAAGAGAAAAGTCCTTTCCATCAGGAAATTGATAGATTTGGTAAGTTACTCGGAATTGTTATTTTAGTAATCTGTTTTGTTGTATTTTTCGTAGAATTAATGTTAATTATTTTCTCTCCTGGAGGACTTCAATTTGATAATCAGGAAATTGAGAAAATCGTTGAAGCCCTTACAATAGCCATAAGTCTAGCAGTATCTGCCGTTCCAGAAGGGTTGGTAGTGGTTATAACAGTTGTTATGAGTATAGGAATGAGAAGAATGGCAGATCGAAATGCATTAGTAAAGACTCTTACTGCTGTTGAGACATTAGGGAGAGTTAATATAATTTGCTCAGATAAAACAGGAACTTTAACAAAAAATGAGATGACTGTCCGAAAAGTGTTCCTCGGAGGGAAAGAATACAATGTGGACGGAGTTGGATATATTTTAGAAGGAAAGATAGTTAAGGAATCTGGAGAACCAGTTCAACTTAGTGATCATAAATATTTAAAAAGATACTTAGAAGTATGTCAATATTGTAACAATTCTACTGTCAATCGACAAGAAGATAATCCAAAAATTGCAGATGTGATTGGAGATCCAACCGAAATTTCCTTAAAGGTTCTTTCGGAAAAAATGGGATTTGATATGCAAGCTGAAAAACTTGATGAGATTCCCTTTAATTCTGATAGAAAAATGATGTCTGTTGTAGTTAAGATGAATGGAGAATTATATTCATTAATAAAAGGAGCTCCAGATGTTTTAATAGAGAAGGCAGGGAAAGGATTATATGATGGAGAAATAAGAGATATTAAGGAAGTTAAAGAAATGTATCTTTCGAAAAATAATGAATTTGCGGAAAATGCTCTTCGTGTATTAGGTATTGCATACAAGCCATTGGAATCAGATTATTCCGAAGAGGATATTGAAAAAGACTTTACATATTTAGGATTAGCAGGGATCATTGATCCCGCGAGGGATGAGGTAAAACAATCAATAGAAGAAGCTAGAATGGCGGGGATTAGAACGTTAATGATTACCGGAGATCATAAGATTACAGCTATAGCAATTGCTAAAGAAATCGGATTAACAGATAGAGAAGTTGCAATAACCGGTGCAGAATTAGAAGAGATGACTGATGATGAGTTGTATAGTAGAGTAGATGATGTTGACGTTTTTGCGCGTGTTACCTCAGAACATAAACTAAGAATACTTAAGACTTTAAAACGTGAAGGAAAGATAGTTTCAATGACTGGTGATGGAGTAAATGATGCTCCTGCTGTTAAAGGAGCAAATGTAGGGGTTGCAATGGGAATTAAAGGTACGGAAGTCACTCGAGAAGCATCCGATATGATTTTACTTGACGATGATTATTCTACAATTGTCGATGCAATAGAAGAAGGGAGAGGAATTTTTGAAACAACTAAAGGCTTCTTTCGATACATGTTAAGCACCAACTTTGATGAGATTTTCATGATTCTTGCTGCTTATATCCTTATGAAAATATTTGCCGTAATCTTTATTGCTTTACCAGTTCTTCCTATTCAAATCTTATGGTTAAACATCGCAACAGACGGGATTCCAGCAATGGTGTTAGGATTAACCCCTACAGATCCGGATGTGATGAAAAATAAACCGCGCGAAGGTTTTTCCTTACTAACGGAAATAAAAGGACCAGTTCTTTTACTTGGGATCTACACATCAATAACCGATATAACTCTTTATGTATTATCATGGACAGTATTAATTCCAGCATGGACAGCTGCGGGTATTGACCTGGCATTACTACATGGAGGTACATTTTTTGGAATCGCTTATACCGCAACACAATATAAGATAACATTAGTCCAAACGATAATTTTCTCAAATTTGGTTATTTGTGAATTAATATTTGTTTACGCTTGTACTTCAAATATTAAACCTTTCTGGCATTTTCCAAATAAACATTTATTCTGGGCAACAGGACTTTCTTTAATACTACAGTTTATAATACTTTATACTCCTTTAGGTATCGCTTTTAGAGTTGTGCCTTTAAATCATCCGTATTACTGGATCGCAGTTCTCCTTGGGGCATTTAGCGTGTTTGTTTTTTTTTATCCTTATTTTTGATAAAAGCTGAAATTTTATAAGTCGAATAATTTAAAATTATGCGAAAAATACTTTAAAAGGTCAATTGTAATTCAAAGTACTAGATCCAATTTTCGTAATTTTAAAACTAAAAATTTAATATAGAAATCAAACAAAATTAATTTGAATTCAATTGTTAAACAATTTCGTTTAAATTATAAAATTAGAATAGGTTAATTTTTGAAATAAAATGGAAAGCGAAGAATTAAATGCCCATGCTTTAGAAGTGACAATAATAGCCGAATATCTTGACACTTCTATTGAAAATGGTCTTAGTGAAAAGGAAGCTCAAAAGCGATTAGAAAAATATGGTCTTAATGAATTAAAGGAATCTAAGAAGATTACTCCATGGGAAATACTTTTCAGCCAATTTAAAGATTTTCTTGTCTATTTGTTATTTTTTGCCATCGTTGTTTCAGTTATCATTGGTTTTTATGAACTCGCTCGAGGAAATGAACCATCAGAGTTCCTTGATGCCCTTGTGATATTTGTGATTCTTATCGTAAACGCAATATTAGGATTTTATCAAGAATATAAAGCAGAAAAAGCGTTAGAGAGCCTAAAGAAAATGGCCCCTCATTATGCAGTCGTGATAAGAGATGGAAAAATCAAAAAAATCGATATTAAAGAGGTGGTTCCTGGGGATATAATTAAAATTGATGAAGGAGATAAAATTCCAGCAGATGCCCGACTAACCCAAGCCTACTCGTTGTATGTTGATGAAGCAATTCTCACTGGTGAATCTCAACCCGTTGAGAAAGAACTTAAATTATATGATAAGAAAACAATACTAGCAGATAGAAAAAATATGGTCTTTAGCAATACAATTATTACACGTGGAAATGGAAAAGCGATTGTTGTTAGGACAGGGATGAAGACAGAAGTCGGGAAAATCGCTGAAAAAATTCAAGAAGAAAAACCGGAAAAAAGTCCTTTTCAAAAAGAAGTAGATATCTTTGGGAGAAAAATCGGTATTATTATTCTAATTATTTGTGCTCTTGTCTTTATTGTAGAAGTTATACTTATTCTTGGCTTCCCTGAAGAAGGTTCAGCATTGGAAAAAATAATTGATGCATTTAAAATAGCAATAAGTCTAGCAGTTTCAGCTGTTCCCGAAGGGTTAGTTGTAGTCATTACAGTAGTTATGAGTATCGGTATGCGAAAAATGGCTGAACGAGATGCGCTAGTTAAAACTCTTACTGCAGTAGAGACTTTAGGAAGAGTAAATATTATTTGTTCAGATAA
>JARRLT010000265.1:0-3900 GCA_037386725.1 Promethearchaeota archaeon | reverse complement strand
ATCTATCTTTGATCTTTTTCTTAATATCTTCTTTCAAAGAATCATTCTGTTTATTACTTTTTTCATCCATAACTTCTCACTATTGGTTTTTTTACCACTTTTTATTAGCATATTTCTTAACAAGGAACTTCACTTTCTTTTCAAATTTTTTTGGATTTTTCATCATTTCAATTGCAGCTTTTTTATTGAACACATCTGTTGGATTAACATATTTCCCTCTTGTATTTAACATTGCTGTAATTGCTTGTACTACAGTGACTATAGTCTTAGATGGGCTCCATCCTCCCTTTTTTCCTACAAGACTAGGATCAATTAAAGCTAAACAAATATTCCGTTGACCTTGGTATTCATGAGGTTTTGGCCAAAAATTTGGATGCCAGATAGGAGTATACATTCTTACAAAAGGAGGTTTTCTGGGATAATCAGGTGGATATTTTACTTCCAAACGAAATATACCCTTTTCATAAACAGTGGTAAAAAAACCAATAGTGAGAAGTTATGGATGAAAAAAGTAATAAACAGAATGATTCTTTGAAAGATTTTCTTTTTCTTTTAAAATTAATAAATTCTAAGGATAAAAATCTTTTTATCGATAAATTATTATTTTAAATTAAAAGTATGAAATAAAGTTAATTTATACGAAGAGTAATGAATATTTCACCCCCTTCAAATCCGGCTGCTGTGATTAATTCATAATCCCGTAATTTATTTTCAAGAATTGTTTTATTTAGATTAATTATTTTTATATCATTAAAATCCAAAAGTGTTAAGATTGGTTCCATATATGGATCGACTTTATAGCCTTTATTTTTAATCTTTTCAATTATTGTATTTGAAGATTCTTCTCTTTTTATATGGATCTCCATCCTTCTCACTTTTTCTCCACATTGGAAGCAATCTGGATTTCTTTTCTTTTCAATCCTATAAAATTTCATAGTCATACCATTAAAAATTAGATAATCTTTTAGTGGTGCCCCCAGAGCATTATTTCCTTTTTGCCAATGTAAAATTTTAATGGCCTCATGAGATTGTAAAGAGGATATAACTGCATTTATGGTAATTATCCCTGGATCATGGCGATCTACGATTTTTATAACATCTGTTTTGGAAAATAATGGAAGAAAATTATGTTTCTCTGCAAGTCGATTTGCTTCTTTCTGAATAAATTCTATGTGTTTTTCATTTTTTGGATCAGGATCCTTTCCTGTTTTTTCCTTAAATAGCATATTCCCCTTAAATACACAATGAACTCTTTTCCTCGGTATTCCTACAACTGTACATGCTGCCATTTCGTCTGAATCTGTAGTTGGTAATGGATTGCATTCATAGCATGCATTTTCATAAGGAAAAATTGTATAAAGATGACCATGATATCCTGACACACCTCCATCTACCAATGGTTTGTTAAATCGCACACATTGGGCATTAAGATTTAATCGTGCATTCATAGAATCTAACCCTCCCACCACTAAATCTACAACTTTATACGCTTTTGGATTCATCCTTTCTAAGGAGGAACTAAATCCTTTTACTTTAATATAAGGATTAATCTGCCTAAGTTTCTTTGCTGCTGCAATCGCTTTTGGTTCCCCAATCTTCGCATCAATAAAAAGTATTTGTCGGTTCAAGTTTGAATGTTCAATTATGTCCATATCTACTAAATAGATTGTTCCGACACCAACCATTGCAAGATTTTTGGCAATCTCGCACCCTAATCCTCCCACACCTGCAATTAATACTTTTGACTCTTTTAAAAGCTTTTGAGACCATCCTTCAAGACGAAATTGCCGATCATATAATTCTCTTTCATTATTTGATAAAGATTTATCGAAAAAATTTGATTCTTCATTCAATTTGAATTCACATAAATTAGAAGTTATTTTACATAATAATTTGAAGAAAATAAAAAAATTAAATTAGATAAAATTAAAATTTCAAAATTTCAATCTATTTATCCAGCAGTACTTGCGGGGATTAATAATACTTCATCCCCATCATTAACATTATAATCTCCTAATGGATTAGCTTCATCCATTGTCACTCCACCAGATGATAGATGAAATTCAGAGGGATTCAATCCAAACATGTTACCAACAGTTTGTTTAATATCTGAGACTCTATTCCCATCATCTACTACTAATTTTTGCTTTTTTTCGCCAGGACCAATTGTAGAAGTGAAATAGAGCGAAATTTTCTTACCTCCTCCTCCCCCACCCTCTTTAGGGGTTTTAGACTTAATGTCTTGGGCTGGAGTTTTTGATTGAGGTTCTTCTAATTCCTCATCAAAATCATCAAATTCATCATCAAAACTCATACTAAAAACCTTTTTTGTTTTTTTAAATAAATTTTATTGGAATAAATATTGCTATTTATTAATAAGTAAATTTACATATTTAAATACAAGCAATTTGAATTATTTAAAGTTATTATACATGCTTTAATTGCTAACATTTTTTAAAATATATCAAAAATAATTTAATTTAGTATTTTTATACATTATTTGAAGGATTGTTATGAGAGAAAAAACACCATCGGGATATAATATACGAGAAAAGACCCCAATAAAAGAAGATTATCCTCCTCCAAGTGAAAAGCTACTAAAGAGAATAATAAAGGAAAGGAAAAAACTTGAAAAAGAAAAAAAGGAATGGGAGAAACTTATTGACAAGATTGAAGATTATAACACCACCATTAAAGATCTAGAGAAGAAAAGAAAATCTGTTGAAAACGAGATAAAAAATTTAATTGATACATATAAAAAATATGTATGGTATGACAAAAATCTTTATGATTTTTCAAGGTTAGAATTTAAATTCTTTAAAAAGCTCAAAAGTGAGGAATTAAATCAATTTATTAAGGAATTTGATATCTTGTTAGTTGATGAATATCAAGATACCAACCGCCTACAGTATAACTTTGTCAAGCTTCTGTCTGTAGAACATAGAAATATATCGGTCGTCGGAGATGACAACCAATCAATCTATGGATGGCGCGGTGCAGACATAACAAACATTCTCAATTTCGAAAAGGACTTTCCCGATGCAATGGTTTTCAAACTTGAGTTAAACTACAGGTCAACAAAAAATATTCTTCATGCTGCAAACGCAGTCATTAAGAAAAACAGATTTAGAAGCGACAAGAGGTTATGGACAGAAAACACTGAAGGGGATCCAATTATCTACTACGAGGCTCGAGATGAAAAGGACGAAGCAAAGCATGTTGCGTCTCAAATACAAATCGAGGTAAGCAAGAAGGGACGCTCCTACAAGGATTTCGCAGTTTTCTACAGGACAAATCATCAGTCACGTCAAATCGAAGATGAACTGCTACACTTCGGAATACCTTTCACCATAGTAGGGGGTGTGGGATTTTACGAAAGGGCAGAAATAAAGGACATACTCGCATATTTGAGGATTATAGCCAATCCATCTGATGATATAAGTTTAAAACGCATAATTAATGTTCCGCCTCGAGGAATAGGAAAGCAAACACTCCAATTGATAATTAACCATGCAAATGAAAACGATGTATCTTTACTCGAATCGGTAAGACTGGTCATAAAAAATAAATTCGCCTCCCTAAAAACCATGAAAACGCTCGAGAACTTCTTGAACCTGGTATCCGAGCTTATAGAACTTTCTAAGAAGTCAGCAATAAGAGTTGTTCTAAGGACATTACTTGAAAAAACAAACTATTTAGAAGCATTAAATAATGATGAGGAAAGAAAGGCTAATGTGGTGGAGCTGTTAAATCTGGTTTTCGAATTTGAAAATGAGAAAGAAGACAGTTCTCTTAACGATTTTCTCGATTGGATTTCACTTTCGAGCGACGTGGACAGATTCAATGAAAAAGCTAATCAGGTTGCTCTTATGACGCTTCATTGTGCCAAAGGTCTAGAAT
>JARRLT010000264.1:0-7834 GCA_037386725.1 Promethearchaeota archaeon | reverse complement strand
ACTTTGGAAATGAATTAATTGTTTTAAAACAATTATTAGCATTAAGTTGGGTAACTTTTTTAGCTTTAATGCTTTCATCTATAATCGTTATATCTCTTAAAGAATATAAAATCCATTTTACACAAAGAAAATATAACTTAAATTATGGTAATTTAACAATTGAGGACATATTTCAAAATGAAAATCGCAAAAAAATATTGAGAGAGATTCTAGATCAACCAGGAATTCATCATAATGAACTTCTAAGAAGATGTGACATTCAAAAGGGTCAACTGCAATGGCACTTATCCGTTTTGAAGCGATATGGGATTATAAAAAGCAAGAAATTTAATCAATATAAACTCTTTTTTCCGATTAAGAAATTTTTTAAGAATGAAAGTTCTCTTGAAGATCTAATTAAGTCTCAAACTACTCTGGAAATCCTTGACATAATTGCTAATGAGCCAGGGATAATAATGTCTGAAATTTCAAATAAATTGAATTTAGCTAAAAGTACAATCAAATATCATTTAGATAAATTAAAACAAAAAGACATAATTGAAATTTCCCAAAAAGGAAGAGAAAAAAGATTAAAATTAAAGAATTTCAATTGAAAATTATGAATTCAAAACTAAGGGGTTAGGTATCTTTTTATTCATGGACAATTCTTTTTTAATAATTTCATTAAGTAATGTTTCCCTTTCATCTCCAGAAAGTACTTCGAGTTTTCGGATACCAAGAGGATCAACTTTCTCTCTTAAAAAAGCTATTTCCTCTTTGGTTGGGGGTATAGTTTCATGTAAATCTTCTGAAATTATCAATTCAAACCCAGTTGATTCCTTTACAGTTTCTAAAGTAACTCCAGGATGAATAGTTTCTAGTTTCATCCTTTTTGTCTCTCTGTCAAAAGTAAGATATCCAAGATTCGTTATTATACACTGAGGACCACTACCTCCACAAGGGCTAACTTTTCCCTCTTTAAAACCAACTCCTGAAATAAAATATAATTTCTCAGTGGGAACAAAGGTTCTAGAATCATGACGAGGTGTATATAGGAAAGATCCACGAGAATAAAACATACTAAAATCGGCAATACCTGCACATCCTGGTAATCTAACCTTTGGTTTTTTCCAGTCTCCTATACATATATTATTTGTATTTCCATATTGATCAACTTGGGCTGGTCTAAACCATTCAATTGTTGTAAGTTTATCTGAAGGGAGAGATTCTAATGTACATTCTCCCGAATCTTGAAATCTATAAGCACTTTTCGTATTCATTTCAAGATATAATAAAGAGACTTGACGTGGTTTCAATACAAAAGTGTTACCCATAATGTAGTGATAAATGGCATTAGGAGCATGAGTTAATTTTGCTAGAGTAAATGCCGCCCAAACCATTGGAGTTGCGACACCTACAATCATAATATCGTCATTTCTTACTTCTTTTGCCATTAAAACTGTCATTAATTCATCTATACTATAATCTTTTGAATATTTACTCATTTTATATCCTCTCTCATTTAGATTCTTAAGTTATTTTATTGATTTTTACTCTTCCAATCTTTTAGAGCTATCTTTACTGAACGACGCATCTCTTTTGTAAAATCAGCACCTAATTTTCCAAAATAAAATTGTTGACCTTGGTTCTTTGCATATTTAATATTATAATTTCGATGTGTATTTTGAAACATTTGAGAAAAATCATTTTTATTAAGTCTTTTATATTTATTTTCAAAGTGAATAAATTGTTTTGGAAATCTTTCCGATAAAGGCATCTTTTCCTTTGGTTTTTTCGGATATCCAAAACAAACCATAATTATTGGAAATACCCATTTTGGAAGATTAAACATTTCACGATGAATTTCAATATTTTCCATAATGTCTCCAATATAGCATGAACCGATCCCTAACGATTCTGCTGTGATAACAGCATTCTGTGCTGCTATTAAAGCATCACAGCTTGCGAGTAAAAGATCTGATTCCTGAGGATTTTCAAAATCAACTCCCAACTTTTTACAAAGTTCAGGAGTTTCACTTATTTTAAAATAATCCCACCAACGTTGCATATCTGCTAAAAAAATAAGAACTAAAGGCGATTTAGCTATATGTGGCTGATTATCACACGTTTTGACTAGTTTTTCTTTCTTCTTTTGATCTGTTACTTGAATAATGGAGTAAAGCATAAGATTACCCGCTGTAGGGGCTCTCATAGCACCATATATTATTGTATCAATTTCTTCTTGAGTTAAAGGTTTATTTTTATATGTTCGAATGGTCCTTCTATTTTTAATTATATTTAAAACTTGATTTTTTACTTTTTGATTATTCATAAAATTACCTTTAATGTGTAAATTAAAGAGTATAGACATTAATAATGTTTATGGATAATATAATGAATAAATGAAAAATTATTGAAATATCTTATAGAGTTAAAAATGATAGCATTATCATATTAAAAAGACGGCATCTCTAAGTTTCAAAATGTTTTACATTTATGAAAACATATTAAAATATCTTCCTTATAAAAAAAGTGAAAAAAGAAATTAAATTATCAAACCATTATTTAACTATCAATACATCACAGGGAATATGCCTTAAAACTTTATCAGCAACAGAGCCAAGTGTTATTTCTTCGAGAAAAGAATGAGCACCCTTACTTCCTACAACAACTATATCAAAATCTTGTTTCTCTACCACTTTTTTAATGTAAGAGACGGGATCATCTTCATAAACTAAACGAGTTTCAACTTGAATGCCTTCTTCCGTAAATATTCGTTCAGCGTTATTTAAAAAAGCTTGACCATTTTTTTCATATACTTCTTTTATTCTCTTTATATTAGGATCCGAGATATCATATATGGGTGGAATGCTACTTTGTGAGGGTCCCATAAACATTCCAGTTGGTACAGCGTGATGTTCTACTGAATGAAAAACGACTACTTTAGCATTATTTAACTTTTGAATTTCTATTGCTTTTAATAACGCCTTATTTGAATGCTTTGATCCATCAATTCCAACTAATATCTTTTTATACATAACTTATCACTAAATTGAATTTTATTATTAAAATTAATTTTTTTAAATTGAAATACATGTGGTCTAGTAATTTTTACAAAAGATATTATCTATATTCAAATAGTAAAGTAAAATAATGAAAAAATCTATTTTTTAGAAATAAGTAACCCTAAGTCTTTTTCTTGAAAAAAAGCTTAAGCTTATATTTTCAAGTTTAAAATTAGAGTAAAATACTTAAAATCATTTCTGCGCCACCAGCATTATCTAAATATTCTGCTTGAGATCCCACATCGATGAATTTTATTTTATATTCATTAAAATGCATTTTGAGATATTCTTGAATATGTAGAGCATCGAATGTATAGTGGTTATAGCATGAGGTTGGATGAGCTCCAAAAGGAGTCCTAATTACCGCATCAGTTGTTTGCATAGGTAATTGTGCTTTTCCAGGTAGATGATATATATCTTCTGTTTCTACAAGTCTTTCACAAGTTATAACTGTTTTCTTTGCAGTTTTTGCCATATCTGCATCCATCCAAACAGCTCCAGGAATATTTGCATTACCTAACTCATCAGCATAAGGAACATGTATAATTGCAACATCAAGATCAATTTTTGGAAGAGCCATCATTTCAATTTCTGAACCCAAAGGATCTTTAATTTTATTTATATCGTCTCTGATCTTTGGAAAATCTGTACCTATTATCCCCCTCAAAGGCATAAAAGGAACTTTCAGATAAGAAGCTTTCAAACCATGAGCAATAGTTGCTTCAGATTCTTCTCTGATCTTAATTTTCCCTGTTTCAATAGCTCTTCTATAGTTAGGGGCCATTCCAAAAACTTCCATTCCCACAAAAGAAGCTCTTACTTCAGAAACACAATCTGCTCCGATTAGCATATCCACTTCAGCACCACCAACAAATGTACAGATTTTTAGCTCGTTTATTGATTCTCGTTGCCGAATTATTTCCCTCACGATACTCATAGGTTTTCTCCAAAATGATAATCCACCAATACCAATTAAATCCCCTTTTTTAATATATTTAGAAACAGCCTCTTCCAAGTCCATAATCTTACTTGATGTCAATTAATTATTCCACTTTTAAAATTTGTTATTTAATATAATTAATTTAAACTAAATGATTCTACTTCTGTAAAATTCAAAATTAAGGTTGCAAATTAAATCTTTCTCTTATCTTCAGAAAAGCTAAATTTTTGGAAAAAATTTGTATTGGATTAATACTCTATTTGAACCTAGTTTTCCTTGCTTTTGCTTTGTCGTACAAATCATCCATCGTTGGATAGGGTATAAATTGTCTCTCTTTTTTCTTCAATTCTATTGCTTCTGAGGGACATCGAATAACACAATTACCGCATCCAATACAACGTTTGGTTTTTATACTTGAAATCCCTTCTTTCATTTTAATAGCATTCATAGGACAGATTTCAACGCAAGTTTCACATCCTGTACATAAATCTTCATCAACTTCGGCATAATAATTTGTTATTGATAAATCAGCAGGCCTTGGCATTAATAAATATCTAGACAAAGACTCACAACAACAACTACAACAACTACATAGAAAAGTTGGTTTTTGTGAATTATCCGGTTGTAACACCAATCCCTCCTCTTGATTTTTTTCCAAGATGGAACGAAGTTCATTTTTAGATATTTGTCTTGCCCATCCTTGTTCAACAAACATTTCTGCCGCAAAATCAAAAGCTAAGCATACTTCTCTCCTGGATGTTGCTTTACATGGATCATCAAGGATATCTTTTGCTTGTCGGCAAATACAAGGGAGTACTGCATATGGCTCTTTCGCTCTATTTATTAATATTTCAATGTCATCGAAAGGACTAACATTTAAATCTGGATCTATACTTTTTTCTACTGGTATAATCCTCAATTGAGCACCTTTTACTCTAATTGCTTCTGGAAGCCATCCTTTATCAAAATAGTTATGGAAATCATTAAGAAACTCCTTTGTTAACTTATTTATCTGAAATTCAAACATACCTACCATTAATAAGGCGTTCCCATAAACCTTTTTTCCATTTTCTTTTTTAACCATTATGAGCCCTTTTTGAACCATTTCGTCCAATTTCTTTTCTAATTCAGATTTGCTTAATTTGGATTCAGTAACTCCCTTTTCTTTTGCTCGTTCATATATTTTATCAATAGGTTCTAAATCCCGTTCCCAACCAAATCTTAGATAAGTGGCTAGTTCAGCTTGTTCTGGTGAAAAAAGGTGCTTTAAAACCCTAATATCAGATCCATCTTTTACTTCAGGAAAACCTATGGGCATTTTATCTAAATGTTTTTGAAGTTTTCTATAAACATCCATCTTTCTTTTTTTCATTTGATTTTGTAATTTTATAAAAAATTTTGGTGATGAAATTTCAAAGGGTATAGGATATCGCGTTCCAGTTTTATGAGTTTCCTCCATACCTTCTAAAATTTCATTTATCAAATTAAATGGTATGGATGCAATCAAATCACTATCTTTTGCTAATCCAAATCTTCTATCTCCCAAACAAGGAAACGCTATTTGCAATTCTTTAGTAATTAATGCATTAGAGATAGTGTCTGCACAGACCCCATCACAAAATGTGGACATTGATATTCTTCCTCCTCTTTTCCATAAATATCCTTGAATAATTCGCATAATTTGAGCAGAATTCCCCCAAATTAATACTAAGTCTGGTTCATAATTTACTCGATGTAATGCTCCAGCGACAATCGCTGAATAGTTTGTGTCAGTCAATTTTGGCATGCTTGATGCAGTCTTTTTTGCAGCTTCTTTTGTTCTATTATATCTACCAATGAAAAATGCTCCCTCATCAAATAATTCATTAGATTTTTCAAATCCCAATGTAATATTAGCTAAAGGACATAAATTTTCTTCTTTATAACATCCCATTGTCCAACCATAATACCTTGCATAGCTAAAAATTTGACAAAGTGCTATATTTTCCTCTGGTTTCTTTAGAAAGGGGATATCATCTAATAAGTCTTGATTTTCAAATAGTTTTACTGCAACTATATATGTATTCAATTTAAGATATTCATTAAGTTTAGAATTCAAATTCTTATAATTTCCCATATTATCACAATTTACTTTTGATTTGAATTGATTTAAAATTTAGTTGTATACTAATTAATAATATACTATTACCAAATCTCTTTAAATTATTGAATATTTTTCAATAAGGAGATGATTATGAGTCGTAAAAGATTAAAACATGGATTGATTCAAGTATATTTTGGAAGAGGAAAAGGAAAAAGCACTGCAGCAATAGGTCAAGGTCTAAGAGCTACAGGTCATGGCTTTAAGGTATATATGATTCAGTGGATGAAGGGTGATACCAAATATGGTGAAGTAGAAGCAATCAGTAAAATTCCGAACTTCAAACTTAAACAATTTGGTACCACTGAATTGATTGAAATCCCTGGTAAAATTGATCTAGAACAAGGTAAGAAAGCAATTGAATTTGCCAAGCAGATAATCATGGGTGATGAGTACGATTTAGTAATATTAGATGAAGTAGGAGTAGCTATTGAGATGCATGTTATAAATGTTGATGATATTATAAATCTGATTGAAAATAAACCTAAAAATGTTGAAATAATAATAACTGGTGGACAGAAAATACATCCAAAAATCAAAATGAAAGCCGATCTAATAACGGAAATGAGAATGATAAAACATTATTATTCTTCGCAAGGAATCAAAGCAAGATTCGGAATTGAATATTAACTTTTTTATTAAAAAATTCATTTAAAATATTTCGGTGATTCAGAAATGAAATTGGAAGAATTATACAATCGTGTTACAAAAGATTTAGAAAATTTAGTAGGAAAAAAGTTTTTTCTTACAGATCAGAAGGATTCAAGTCTAACAATGGGTTTCTGTACTGAAAATCATCATGTTATACAATTGGGACTTTACAATTGTGGGCTTACCGAATTACCAGAATCCTTATCCAATTTAACTCATCTTGTTATATTAGACGTAAGTAAAAATGAACTTACCAAACTTCCTAATTTCCTCCAAAAGTTAAAATCCCTTCAAGTAATATATCTTGATGATAATAATCTTTCCGAACTTTCACCCATTATTGGCACCTTCCCTTCCCTTAGAAAAATTTGGCTAAGTCAGAATAACCTTACTTATTTGCCTAAATGCATAGGGAATTTGTCAACCCTTGAAGAGTTGATACTTACCGAGAATTGTTTAAGCGAGATTCCGGAGTCAATCGGAAATCTGTCAAAATTAAATTATCTGGGGATATCATATAATTTTATCGAGAAATTACCCGAGTCTATAGGCAATTTAGGGTTATTAGAACATTTATGGTTGGATTATAATAAATTAAGAACTCTTCCGGATTCTATAGGGAATTTAATTCACTTAGAAACCTTAGAGATCTCTATGAATGCTATAAAAAGATTACCTCAAACATTTGGTAATTTAAAATCTCTTGATTATCTTGATTTAAGTTTTAATCATCTTGAGGCTTTTCCGAAGTCTTTTTTTAATTTGAATTCGTTAACTGTATTGTACATCCCTTACAATAAAAATTTGAGAGTGCCGAGAGAGATTTTGGAGTTGGAATCGCTTAAGCATTTCACTGTAGATGAGGGTCAGAAAGAAAGGTCTTCCAGTATCATTTCATCATTAGTGGAAAACGGTGTGCGTATAACTGGAGCAATTGAGAAAAATATCCTAATTCAGAGATTAAAGAAGAAGGAGAAAAGGAAGAGATATTTTACCCACATCGAAGATTGGTAGACCGTGAAAAATAGATTGTGCTTAATTAATATGTATTAGAAAAAA
>JARRLT010000263.1:0-9765 GCA_037386725.1 Promethearchaeota archaeon | reverse complement strand
TCGCTCCTAGTTTACTCCAATTTGGGGAAAATCATATAGAAATCAATAGTTCATCAAAAATTTTCTGTATGACTGGTTTTAGATGTGGATGGGCTGTGGGGAATAAAACTATAATTGAGGGACTTCGAAAAGTTAAATCTCAAATTGATTCCGGATGTCCAATTTTCATCCAAAAAGCAGTATGTAAAGGATTAAAGGAGTATAAATCAGAACAGAAACCAGAGATAGTTACAAAAAATATGAAAATTTATGAAAAAAGAAGAGATGTCCTAATCTCCAGATTGAATAGTTTAGGATGGAAAACAGAAAAACCTAAAGCAACATTTTATGTTTGGACTCAATTACCAACTCAATTTAAAAATATAAGTTGTATGGATTTTGTAAAAAAATTAATTGATGTGGGAGTAATTTTGACTCCAGGAATAGGGTTTGGCAAATATGGAGAAGGATACGTTAGATTTGCACTCACTCAACCAGTTCAAAAAATTGAAGAAGCTTTAGAAAGAATTGAAGAAGTTCTAAACAAACAATAATTGAATAATTCTACTATGATCCGGATTACTCTTTATTTTTATAGTATTTTCTTCTTAAAGCAGCTAATCGCAGTTCATGATCCATAGGAATTTCTTTATTTGCTCTTTGTTGCCCAGAAAGGTCCAAAGTATAATTTGACTTCTTATTCTTCTTTTTAGCTGAATATGGATGTTTGAAATAATCTGTATTCATAAAACTTTGATTTCCTTCTTGATCCCTACCCATTTGATTTAATCTCCATTATTTTTTATTTTTAAATTAAGGATCTTCATTAAAAAATACTAAAACCAATTATATAAATCCATCGAAAATAATTTAAATGGTTTGAATTTCCAACTTACTAACGGTTTAATTTATTTAGAATAATTACGGTTGATATCCTTCGTTAAATCGAAATAAGAAAGAAAAAGTATAATAATAATAAATAAAAAAACATAGAAAAATCCTTTACTCAATCAATTCTTCATCATGAATAAAGATTTCCGCATGTAGAGATTCCTTTTCGATTATAAAAATCTCAGAAAAATCGAAGGAATCTTTTACCTTTACAGGGAGGAATAAATCTTTCTCTTTTATTATTGGCATCCTTTCATCTTTACCTCAATTTTTTTATTCTTTTATTTAATTCATTCTTTTGCTTTTTTGAGATTCATTTTCAAAGCTTTAACATTTGGAAGTAAGGGAGCTTTATTCGAATCCCAATTTTTATAAAATTCTAATATATCCTTACTTCCTTTCTTTTCTTCAGAACTTTTATTCAAAGAAAAAACCTCTCTTTATTATTTATTTTTTACTAAGTGAGTTATATTTATTTCTTAAGTATCCCATTTTCACCTGATCTTCCATATCTATCTCACTTTCACTGTATTCTGAGCTTTCTAAGGTCATACTCAAGGGAATTTTTTCTTTTTTACCTAATTCATATATCACAGACGACATATAAGACTCTATTATTTCAATATAACTTTTAGCCAATTTTTTCATCATCTCTTTTATGTTGATTTTAATTTAAATTGAATTTTGGCTAGCAAAATAGAATCTCTGATTCCTTTTCAAATAAAATCTTCTCTGACGCAAGAGATACAACCCGAAGCATTTTATAAGAAAAAGAACCAAAAGATTGATCTCTTGCTATTATAATATTACAAAGGAGATCTTGAAATTAGGGGTATAGTCCCATAAGATCTTTCCTTGTGTAATATTATGCCATCTCATAATTATTAATTATAATATGTATTTTAAACTTAAAAACTTTCCCATTCGGTTCCCATTTTTCTAGAAAAATTAATGTATATTTTCAATTAAATCAAGATTATTACTATATAATATAGAAGTAAACGATTTAAAAGGAAGATTTTAAATATGGAAAAAAGAATTGTATTGATAGGAGCGGGATCTACCTCATTTGGGCCTTCAATGTTTACAGATATTTATCAAAGTACTATTTTAAAAGGTTCTATAATAGTTTTACATGACATTGATAAAGAAAAGCTCAATATGATTTATGAATTGTTAATTAAAGAAAATGAAATGGCGGGAGAAAAATTCACAATTGAGAAGACTTACACTCGTCGTGATGCGCTAAAAGATGCCGATTTTATAATAAACTCTATTGAAATTGGAAATAGAATGGATTTATGGCGTCAAGATTATCGAATTCCAAAGGAATTTGGTTCCACCCAAATTCTTGGGGAAAATGGGGGACCAGGAGGGATATTTCATAGTTTTAGAATCATTCCACATGTAGTAGACATTGTTAAGGACGTCAAGAAAATTTGCCCGAAAGCTTTTTTCATAAATTATTCTAATCCGATGTCACGTGTTTGTCTAGCAATTAAAAGAACAGCAAAAATTAAATTCATTGGTTTATGTCATGAAATTCATTCTCTACAACTACATCTTCCCAAATTATTGAATAAGAAATTAGAAAGTTTAAAAATGACGGTTGCCGGATTAAATCATTTTGGGTTTTTACTTGGATTAGAAGATTTAAATACTGGGGATGATCTTATCCCTGAATTTAATGAGAAGGCAATGGAATATTTTAAGAACCATGAAGATCCATTTGAATTTTCAAATCTTACTTTCGAAGTATATAAACGGTTTGGATTTTTTCCCCATGCTGGAGATAATCATATGGGAGAGTATCTTCAATTTGCTGATGAATTTACTAAAACTCAAGATATGATAGATTGGATCAATAGAACAGACGATTATAATAAAGGAATTTATAAGAGAGTATTAAGATATTATAGACGATTAAAAAAAGGAAGATATCCGAGAAGTGGAATGCTTTTTAAGACACCTTCGGGTGAAAGGGCCATTCCCATTATAGAAGCAATATTAATGAATAAAAATTCATATGAAGAATCGGTAAATGTTCCCAATGATAATATCATAACAAATCTACCCAAAGATTTAATTGTGGAAGTCCCGGTTAATGTTGATAAAGAGGGCGTTCATGGAGTTAAAATAAGGAAATTACCAAAAGATTTAGCAGCTGTATTGAGAATTGAGGCCACAATTCAAGACCTCTGTGTTGAAGCTGTACTAAAGAAATCCAAGAACCTAGCGATAAATGCCTTAGCAATTGATCCTAATGTGGGAAGTTTTAAGAAAGCTGAACAAATCTTCAGCAGAATGTCAGAGTTACAAGGAAAATTTCTCCCAAGATTTGAATAAGATTCATCTTTTTAACTTTATTTTACAAGTTAAATTTATTCTTAAATGTTCAATAATTGCCAGATACTGCATGTCCCTTACTTTCACTCCGGCAGGCCGGGTAGAAAACGCCCTTGCCGCAAAAAAAATGAAATCTATTTATGATAACTTGTATAGTTAATACCTTAATTAAGGATTTCATATATCAATGATTCATTTTTGTCGCATTTTCATAATTTTGACAAAAAGGTTTAAATATAACTTTGATGTCAGTTTTATTCAACGATTAATTCGTTTATCGATTGTTGTTGTGATTTATATGACAAAACAAAAATTTTCTACAAAAAATAAAATTTATTTAGCGGCAGTAGTAATTCTTATTGCTGGAATGATTTTTGGTCTAAATGCGGCTTCTCTCGCAGCAGTTCAAACTAAAAATTCCGGATTAAAAACTGCTTTTGCTAGTTCGGGGTCTAATAGTATGAGTAGCAACAATCTCCTCCCAGGAGATATTGTCCTCATTGGAACAGACGATTCATTTTTTGATTATCTTATCCCCGGTAAATGGTCTCATACAGTAATTATTGGAGGTATTGCTGGATATCATGAGATTTGGGCTACGGAAGAGAATACATGGGTACCTCAAGGCGAAACTTGGGTCGTTCATAGTACTCAGGACGATCATGGTTCTGGATTAAGAACCTCTCGATTTACTACAGTAGTAAATGAACATGCAGCTAATGCTGTGGCAATGCGAATTTTAAAACCAGGGGGTGTTCTTATGACTTCACCTGAACGATCTGCAATTGTTAATTTTGCAGTCTCAAAAATTGGAACTGACGAAGGATACGATTGGAATTGGCTTGGTAAGCAAGTAGGGGTTGATACTGCTGACCCAGAAATTGCTCCAGATGGATATTATTGTTCTGAATTAGCATGGGCAGCTTATAAATCTGTATTAGGTATTAATCTTGATGGAGATTTCTCGCCATTTAATATTGGAGTTTCTCCAGAAGATCTTTATTGGTCTCAATATGCTCAAGTTATAGCATTAGAAATGAATTCGGACCCAAATGGAAATAGGGTTCCAGGAGGAGCGTATAAAGTTGATGCTTCAAACGATTTGTATAAAATGACTGTTTTTGTGGATGAAGTCTATTATGACGATGAACATGAAGGATGGCTTATGGGAGATGGTGAAATGTATCTTAAACTTTGGATTGGAGAGGGTTATTTCCCAAGCTGTGCTTCTACCGGTTACCGGAATGATAATAGCTTAGATAAGATAGATGATGCCGGTGATCATTATATATCGGCTGGTTCTGGGGATGCTATTGACTGGAATGATTACCATTATGCTTTATTCTCATATAATTCTTATGCTAAAGTAAGAGTTCAAGCTTCAGAATCGGATTCAACCTCCGGTGATGATGATTATCCAGCTTTTCAGTGGTGGTTTAGTCCATCTACCTGGCATAACTATGTAAACAATGGTTGGTATTGGTCTGGTTATAGATAGATTTAATTATTAAATAATCTAATTCTAACAAAGCATTAAAGAGGGTTGTATTTTATGAATTCCGATGCTGATAAGCCTATAGAGGAAAAATATGTTGCAGCCACAGAATTAATTTGGAAAATCTGGTGGTTAAGTTTTTATCTCATACTTAGTCCGGGATTAATTACATTAGCTCTTTTTTTCATTCTCACGTTCTTAAATTTAGATATAATATCACTAATTGAAATCTCTATTCTAATATTTCTATTTTTAGAATTCTTTTTTTATGTAAGATATGATAAATACCGTAAGAATCCTCTGTTTAAAAAATACAGAAATAGTCTAATTACTCAACTCTTTTTACTGCAAGTTCTTCCATTTATTCCAATTATTTTATACTTTATTTATATCCCATTTATTCAAAATTTTTTCATTCATAGCATAATTCTAATTGTCGGATTTAATCTCTTTCAAATTGTAGTTTATTACTATAAGATTCTCTTTCCTATAGATTATTATAATTTAGAGAAAAGACAATTTGATTCTTTTATAAAGTTAAAAGTGGTTATCTCCAAACCTTCTTCCTTTATTTTTATCTTTAATTATCTAATTATAGAAATTTTCTTAATTTTATCAATTATATCCAATAGTCCAATTTTTAATTTAATTATTTTTGCTTCTATTGCGTTTATATTCTTTTTATTTGATATAAACTATACTAAATATTATAGAAAAAGAGTTTTAAATTCAATTGAGAAAATAGGAGATGAATTTGATGAATTAAAGAATTCCTCTTTATTAATAGATTTGATGAAATTTAAAGAAAGACTCGTTTTAGGAGTTACATCGTTTCTTGGAGTTATCTTTATACAATTACTTATAGTCCAAATTCTAATAAATTGGTTGGAAAATTTACTGAGTATAGACTTCTTAATTCAAAGTATTTCCTTGATTGTATTAATTATATTTGGATATCTTAAGGTTCAAAATTGGGAAAAAATTTTCTATCATTATCAAATCAAAGGATTCTCTCAACAAAAAGAGGATTCTCCTAAGGAGGATATAGAAAAGGTTCAAATAGATAAATTTTTAAATCAGAATTTTGTATTTTCTCTCTTACTATTAGGTTCTTTAATTTTTTCTTTAAATGTTTTAGGATTTGGATTTTCTTTATTAAACTTATTTATTTTATTATTATTTATTTTAATCTTTTATTCTGAATACAAGAAAAAGTATCTAAAACCAAAATCTTTTACCGTTACTATGTATTTGGTTACCTTTCTAACACTTGGGTTGGTATCATTCATTATAATCCCTCAATTAATCCCATCTATATCTTATTTGATAATGTCAGCTATTTTTGCAATATCGCTTTATTTCAGTCTTGAAATATTTGTAAAGTTGAAATTCTCAAGTAAAGAAAAAATAAGATTAGTTCAAAATGCTTTAGCTATTTTAAGTTTCTTCCTAATTTCTTTTTCATTTTATCCTTACATTATTAGTGAACAATTATTATTAACATCTAACCCAATTGTAATCTTTGGCAGTAGAGCTTGATTTTTTGATCTTTAGTTTCCTAGGATTTAGGCTTTTCTTTATTTTGAATACTATTCAACTATCTTGGATTCTCTTATTTTTAAGTTTTATGTTTGTGATAATTTTTGCTTCGTTTAATTACATTAATTCTTTAGTCAAAATAATCCCTCATGAACAATCAAGAAAAATTACCTATTATTCTTTCTGGGCAACATTTATTTTAGCCTGTATTCTACTCTTTTCTATTCCTGTTCAAATTTTCCTAAATCTAGAATACAGATCAATGATCTTTTTAGGAATATTTCTTATTCCATTTGATTTGCTTCTTGCTTCAATTTTCCTTTTATTTCCATTAAAATACGGTATTTCTATTGAAAAAGTAAAAAGGAAAGCATTTGAAAAGATAGTAAGGTATAATAATATTGCGATTTTTTTGGAAATTCTATCATTAAATTTATTCTTATATTATTTTTTGATTCAGTTATCATGGTTTTTCTCTATCGAATTAACTCTAATAATAATGAGTATCTTACTCTTTCCTATTTCCAAATTTAAAGTAGGATTTAATCAAAAAATCCGCATTACATTCAACTTTATCACTCTTTTCTACAACTCTTTTTTCATTTTTTACATATCTTATTTATTTAATTTTCACTCATTTCTTTTTATTTCAATTCCCTTACTTTTTGGATGCTTAAGTCTTAATATTCCTCTTTTTTATATAAGAAAACTTAAATTTTTACAGAAGAGTAATAAAAAAATCCTAATTCTAAACAATGTGATAATTTCAGGTTCAATAATATCCCTTCCAAGCGTTAAAAAAAGATCGATCAAAATTATCTTCATTTTCCTAATAATCATAGAATTCATATATTCATTTACAGTTGTTTTAAATTATTCGATATTAATTCTGAACTATTTTAATATCTCATTTTTAGGATCTTATATCTCTTTACTGATTTTTTCGATCTATCTCTATATACCGATATTCCATACATATAAAGTAAAGTTATTGCCTCAATTCTCTTCAAAATTAATGATTTTGGGAAATACCATCTTTTTTATACTATTAAATGCAGGATTGCCTTATCTCGTTTACTTCTTCTTGCTAGAACAAATTTCTCTAATTTATTTTTTAACTTTAATGATTTTATTCCTAATTCTGGACTTTAGATTTGTCAGGTTTATCTTAAATAAACTGAATTTTAAAAAGGGTTATCAAACTCTAGTTAGAGTTGTTGAAATTATCAACTGGTTATTTTTTTGTTTTACAGTATCAATAAATCTTTTTTATTTGATCTATTTCATAATTCCACAAATAAATTTGTTTTCCTATTCCCTTCCAATCTTATTCTTTTTCATATTAAATCTTTATAATGTTAATCAAATTAGAAACTTGAAAGAAACATTACAAGTAGATTTTGAGGCAACTAAACTTACTAAATTGATAACCGTGTATTTATTTTCAATAATCTTCGGAATCTTTATTTCGATTTCTTTTCTTCTTACATCATCTTTAATTTTAACAGGATTTCTTTACTTTTTTCCAAATCAACTACAATTAATTAATTTAATTTTACTATTCATATTTTTTTCTGGAATACTGCTTCCGATAGGATTGGAGTTTCTTATAAAAAAGGAACTGACTAAATCGATCAAAAAATATTCATCATCAATTTTTAAAATAAATTCTGTTATTTCTCTATTAATATCATTACTTATTGGATTTCAATTAGCATTCATAAATCAATTACATCTTATTTCATATTTTGGACTCATAATCCCCATCATTACTCTTTTTCCAATTCAAATCACAATTATGCTAATTTTTTTAAAATTAAATATTACTTCCCAGATGGCAACTTTTAAGATTAAATCATTTTATTACATTATTCTTGAAGTAGTTCTGATCTTTCTTGGATTTATATATCTAAATCCAACTCTCTCGGGATTTTTGACAATATTAGTAATGATAATTTTGCTATCCAAAAAGAGTAAAAACATATTCATTAATTTACTAAATTATATCCTGATAACTTTAGTTTGGAATTGGATATTTATTTACTTTATCATTGAAACAACTTCATTTTCATTTAACATAATCCCAGGTTCTTTTCAAGTTTTATTATTCCTTTTCAGTTTTTTAACGGTCCTAGGAATTTCAGTCTTAATGAATTTAAAGAAAAATAATTTTTTAGAACAATTAGGGATTATCTCTTTAATTTCTCTTTTAATATTTATAACCTTACTTTCCTATACTCAAATTGAACTCTTGTATATAATATCTATATCTTTACTGGTTTTTCTATTTCTTTTTGGTTGGTTTTTATATTATAAAGGTATTGAGCTTTATAAATGGTTTATCAGACCAGGGATCTTATTATTTATACTAAATATTGGTAGTTGGATTTCATATTCCTTTATATTTATTTCAAATTACTTTCAAAGCTATAACCCTATTTTAACATTCACGCTTACATTAGCTTTGGTAACTTTATCATTTATAATTCTTTATAATGACTTATCTGGAATATTTAGGAAATATTCTTATTATATTGCTTTAACTGCCTTTAATATTTCGGTAATTGCTTTTCTTTACTTTTTGTCTATTTCATATTTAGGATTTTCACTTATAGAACCGATAATTATAATAATTTTACTTAATCTCGGAATCTTCCTTTGCTACACATCTATTGCTTTTTATTATTGGAAAATCTCTTGGATAATTTGGAAAATAGGTTGGTGGTTATGGCTTTTTGTACCAATTGTGAATTTTTATATTATATATAATGCTTTTATTGGAATTGATATTCTTACAAATTCTTTAACTTTTTTTGGAACTTTAACAGTAGAAGGGTCATTAATTATTACAATCGTATTTTGTTCGCTCTTATATTTGCCCGTATTGTTTTCTAAACTTAAAAAATACTTTTCATATATAATACTCTTCATTTGGGGTGAATCATTATTTCTTGTTTATTGGATATGTCAAAATCTCTTTTTTAATAACCTATTCTTAGTAAATTTATCATTTTTTTCTTTTTCTATAGTACTCTTAGCTCCTATTATCTACAAACTGCGATTATGGAAATTATTTTCATTAATTTGGATAGGAATCATTATTTTAAACCTAAGTTTCCTCACACTATTATTTTTTGCTTTATATTTCTCTTTAGAAATAATTATTTCAATTGATTGTATAGTTGGAGGTTTACTTTTTGTTATTTATTCTTTTTTTCCAAATATAAGATCAAAACGACTTCTTCAAATATTTTCCTATTTTTTTACAATCTTTGGAGTATTCTTACTTATTTACTTCTTATTACTTTACATAATTTTAAATTATTATATCACATTGAATCTTTCATTAATGATTATGTCTGGAAGTCTTTTTTCATCAAAATATCTGAAATTAAACAAAAAAATTATGCATTTTATAATCTCCATAATATTTATGGTTAATTTCTCTCTTTTAGTTTTCTTTACCTTGATTCTAATTCCAAACTTTCTATTTATAGCGATTTGTTCTTCAATTA
>JARRLT010000262.1:0-8875 GCA_037386725.1 Promethearchaeota archaeon | reverse complement strand
AATGACTGCTGCCCTGTTTTTTATCTCTGTTATTTTTAGTGCTATGGCAGCAGTTATTGCCTACCTTATCACATACCAGGAATACAGGCATCATTACCCTGACAAGCGGGATAGTAAAAAAGCAGAATTCTATTTTTACATATTTCAATAGAAAGAGAAAAAATCTTTTGAAAAGTTAATTTTTAAGGTTATTTTTTATTGGTAAAGTAAAGATAAATTTACTTCCTTTATTTCTTCCATCGGATTCTGCCCATATGTTACCCCCGTGCATTTCTATAATATTTTTACTAATAAACAGCCCTAAACCTGCCCCTTGAATGCTAATATTTTCCAAACCCTCCTCGTTTCTTTCTATTTTTCCAAATCTAGTGAATAAAATTTCCTTTTCCTTTTCGGTTAAACCAATACCTGTATCACAAATTGATATTTCAACTTTCAATGGGCTCTTTTTCCCGTAAATCGTTATTTTTCCATTAGAGGGCGTATTTTTAATGGAATTCATTAGGAGATTTATTATAACTTGTTCAATTCTTGTAGGATCTATATTGAGAAGCAAGTCGCTTGGTATATCTAAATATAGAGAGAGACATTTTTTATTGATTAAATGATTCATCTCAAAAATACAATCCTTAAATAAATGAGAGAGATCCACATATTGTTTTTCTAATTGTACCTCATTATATTCTATTCTTGATATATCAATCAAGTTTTTTATAAGCTCTTCGAGCCGTTTTTCTCCTCTCTCCAATATTTGAAGTAAATCAACATCTTCCTGATCTAGATCATACTGATGTTTTCCCATAAAAAGCTCAGTCACCCCTCTTATAGACATTAACGGAGTTTTCAATTCATGAGAAACCCGGGAAATAAGGCTTTTTCTCATCTTCTCTAATTCTTTCAATTTTTTGAGTTCCTTTTTAATTAATGTCTCCGCTTGCTTCTGTTTTGAAACATCATAACCAATGATAAGAAGACAATTTTTGTCTCCAATATCTACAAGTGTAGAAGTATAAGTTATCCATATAAGGGTTCCGTCTTTTTTATGTAGTTGAATACTTGCAGGTGCTAATTTTTCTCCTTTGATTAATAAATTAAAACGTTCTAAAACAAGAGAAAAAAATTTTTGAGGAATTGATAATTATTTGAATAGGCACCGGATCCCGAAACTTCATAATCCACACTTAATATTGTATTTTCCGATTCTTTTAACTGCTGTTCTGCATTTTTTCTTTCGGTAATTTCTCTTGCTACAATAATCCCTTTAAATTCCTTTTCTCTCTTATCATAAATTCTCTTCCCTTTTAGTTCAAACCATGCATAATAACCAAGTTTATGTTGAATTCGAGATTCAATTATTCCTTCACCCTCTTTTAAACCTTTCCTTAATGCGTTTAAAACTTTTATCCTATCATCGGGATGAATATATTTAAGTATATTCGTTCCATATAGATTTTTTCCACTGGTTCCCAGTAATCTCTTATTTGTTATTTCATTTAGATATTCAAGTTCATATCTCTCATTAATAATTATAATTATATCGTTTGCATTCTCAGTAATTATTTTGTATTTCTCTTCAGACATATCTAATTCTTTTAATGTTGACTTATATTCTAAGACATTTCCAATCAATTCGGAAGAAATTCGAAGCAATTTAAAATCTTCCTTATCCCACGCATCTGTATTTTGAATATTATCAAGCCCTAAAAATCCTAATACTTCATCTTTAATTCTTATGGGAAACACTAAAAGTGACTTAATTCTTTGTTTTTCAAGTAAATTCCTCTCGGTAGAAGCCTCCGAAGGAAGTTTCGAAACATCTTTTATATGAATATATTCCCCTTTCTTGATTTTTTCTACCCACCATTGATAGTTTTCAAAGGGTAAATTTTGAAGAAGATGAATTTGGGGTGCTACATTTTCTTTAGTCCATTCATGGGTATTCTTCATAAAGTTGTACTCCTTATCAAATAGAAATAGATAAGCTCGATCGGCCCCACAAATTATACCTAGATCATGAAGAAACTCATTTATTCCTTTATTTATATTTGCTTTGAATAAAAAACGAGATGAAAACTTTGATATTAAGTTTTGGAGTTTATTTTTATCTTCAATCTTTTTTTCTGTTTTAAATCTTCCATAGACATTTGTTTGTATTGAAATAATGAGGAGAATAGTAAAAAAGATTAATATTCCAATGCTTCTTAGCCCTATATCGAAAAGAATTCCGTGGACAAAAATAAAAACCAAAGCGATATAATTTAAAGAATTAAAAAAAGTCCACATCTTAAAATTTAGATGTGTTTTAAAAATTCTTGTTATATATGTTATTATAATTAGAAAAAGAGCAACAAATCCTAATAAAAATATGAATATGTTTCCCAAATTCGAAGGAAAGGAAAAATTTTTCACAAATACATTATAAATTAATAAGATTAAGTGTATAATAATAAAAATTACAGCAATAAGAGAAAAATAGAGAGAAATCCTAACTGATTTCATATCATTTAATTTACCAAATATTCTTAAAAATGGTCTTGTGATGGTAGCAAAAAATAAAGATGTAAAACCTAATAATGCGCTTAATTTCATAAAATAAACAAAAAGAGAACTAAATGAAACAGTAAAAGATAAACCAATTATAAGCAAATACAAAAAAATTGTAGTCTCTAATAGATAGAGAAATGACTTTTCCTTTTTCATGTTTTTTAAATTAATAAATTTTCATATTGTTTTGTTATTTTTGATACTGAATATATTAAATCTTAAAATTGAACTTGTTTCTCTTAATCATTTAATGATTATTAAAATTTTTAAAAAATATATTCTTCAAAATAAAGTTATTTATAAAATAGAAATTCAGATTTATTTTTTATGATGATACCTTAGTTCACTTATTAAAATCCTCTTTATTACAATATTTTTGCCAAGTTGTATCGATCTCAACATTATAATAAAGTGATTTGCAAAGAGAGGTTAATTCTTCTCTTTTAGTGTCGAATATTAATTTAATGAGTTTCTTTTGGGAGATAGCATATTGGAGGTTCATAGCAGTAGAAAGATCAATATCATCCTCTTCATTATAAATAAGAATAATTGAAGCATTCAATATTTCTTCTTCAATATATTTTTTGTTTGTGATAAACTGAGAGGGATTTTTAATTTCTTTAAATGGAACATTGGTAGTTGAGTTAACTGAAAATCCCGTATTTTTAAGATTTTTTGTTAATTCTTTTATCTTTTCATTAAATTTTCTTGACCCGAAAAGAAAATATTGATTCATATTTACCACCGAAGATTACTATTTCTAAGAATTTAAATTAAATATTAAAATGAAAGTAAATCATCTACCTATATAAATAAAGAGATATACACACTGATTCGTGATGGGATAACATAATAACTTATCCTCAATTTTATTCAAAAGAACTACAAAATATTCGAAAAATAACCCATAAGAAAAATATTATACTAATTAGTAAAAGTTTCATAAAAGAGTAGAAAAAACTGACAACTTAGAAACTTGATATTTTATTATTTGATATGAGAAATTCAGTAAATTATGTAGAATATTCAAAATATCAAATGTTTCTATAAGAATTATTTGAAATAATTAAGATCTTCACATTATTAAGTTGAGTAATCTTTTTTTCAAGAATTTTCTTCATCGATCTCAGATAAATGTTTGAGTTAGGAGAGGATTTCATAAAGTCTCAATTGTATTTTGTTTATAACCGTTAACCTCTCAACGAAAGATATTTTAAATTCACATTCTTGTTTATTAAGTGTTATTTCAGAATTTTCCCTTGATTTTAATATTATATTTGATTTGGATGAATGAAAATCTTTGCTTATACCACTAAATAATTAAGATTAAATAACAAAATTCGTGATTTTAACTTAAAGAAATAACAAATCATATTAAAGGTGAATTTAATTGAAATGTCCGAATTGTGAAGCAAATTTACCCGATACCAATTTAAAATTTTGTGAGTTTTGTGGTGCGGAATTATCTTTTGTTAAAGAATCAAATTATCCAGATCCTCAAAAAATATTAAAATCGTCAAAACGAAGAAAACGCTGTTGTTAATGATAGTAATTGATTAATACCATTGAGTTGTGTCCGCTTCTAAAGTTAAATCATTTAGAGTGGCCGCTCCGACGATTTTGACTCCTGGAATTAAATCTACTTTCTCCCATCCAAGCATTCTTTTAGAAGCTTCACATACCAATATTTCAACACCATCTTCAAGGGTTTTGTCTATCATTTCCTTCACGCTTGGGAAATTACCTAACTTTATATCATCCGCAACTCCAGGTCTTAAAATTCTTAAACCTTGTCCTAAATAATAAACTTTTGCCTCTAAATCCATTGCTTTAGCAGTCTGAGCCAACACTAATGGAGAATATTGCCTTTCAGGTGTGTCACTTGTTTGGACATATAAAATAATTAATTACTCAAATCACTCCTTTAAAGGTTAGCATTATATGTCAAAGAAATAGTTCAGTTTTCATTTAACAAATATACCATTTCTACGATAGATAGTTATATTTAATAATTTATAGGACAGAAACCAAAAATAGTAGTTAATTTCAAAATTAATTTTTATAATTAATCGACAAAATTAAAAAAACAGATAGTCATAATTTATTGTAGAAGTAATAAAGATTCGGTTAAAAGGAATTTTAGCACTATTGATAAAAAGATATAAATAGAAGTATCACCTAACTATTGCCTAAGAAAATTAGGGCTGTAAAAGAATAAATGGAAGTTCAAAGCAAGGTAATTCAAAAGATTTTAGTAAACAGTAAATTAAATTTAAATAGCAAATTTGAGTCTTTGGTTGCTGTAATCTCCAATCTATTTGAATTAGATCCTCTTTATAAGCAATGTAAAATATGTGTTCAAGATATAACTAATGTTAAACAATCTTATAGTACTTTTGGGGTTGTTCGACAAATTAAAGATGAGTTATTTGATGTTACAATAGAACAAGAGTATAAAAAATTTCTCCCGATAATTTTGTTAAGAGAGGCATACCTCTCATTTATCCCTAAAAATTTGATTTCAAAAGATTATATTCATATTTTTATTAATCGAATCGTAGAATCACTCTTTCAATCAATTAAAAAGAAATTAATTAAGAATTATAAGAATCAGATTTTAAATCTCACTATTAATTCTCAAGATTTTAATTTTTCCTATGATAAAATGAATAAACTTTTTCTTTATCCTGACAATAGATTTCTTTTCTTCAAAATTGTGCGAAATTCGGGAGCCTTAATAAAAAATTTCACATTCTATAATTTTTTTGTCGAAGTAATGAAAGAAAACCCTCATTTGTTTTATAACGAGGAAATTATTGAGACAATCTATGTATTTAAAGAAATTTTTTACAGAAAAAAGGTTTTCACTTCATTGGAGGATTATAAAAATGCATTTAAACTATACGTTGATTCAAATGAATTATCAACAGATTTAAGTCTGAGAAATTTTTTTTTGGAGAAAGAGATTATTATAGACATACTTTAAACCTTAATTTTTTACAATCAAAATTTAACAGTCGTATTCCCCATCAAAATTCGGACTATAATAAAAAATATGAACTGAGTTTTTCTTTTGATTTTTCCCATTATAATAAAGAACTTTTAGATGAAATTGATATAGTTCTACTCAATCGTATCCCTAATTTTTCACTTACTGGATTTAGCTTAGATAAAAAAAGAATTTTAAATGATATCAAAGACGACCTTTTTCACATTATTCTTAATGAAAATCTGCTCATTGAAAATCTCCAAACCCTTATAACCGAAATAAAGACGAATGAGGACTTAAAACGGGAAATAGTTACCATTCTAAAAAGAAGTGCTGAAAAAGGTATATTTTCAGTTCAGTCAAAAATTTCAAACTTTGTAGATTTATTAAGTGCTATTAAAAAATTTTTAGAAAAGAATGAAATCTCGCCAAGGGAATTTAAATCATTACTATTTGAAGGGAAAATTTTTCCAGATTTAAAGAACAATTATTTATTAAAACGAATAAAAAAGAAGGATGTATTTTTCCGCAATTGGATTGAGGTATATTATCAAAATCCAAAAAAATTTAATGATAAAGAAGTAAAGTATATTCTACTCACTAAACTGCTTTCATCTTTCATACAAATGAAGATTTTCTCATTTAACCAAATTATTGAGTTCATCCAAGAACACACCTCACTTAAATTCTTAAATCACGCAAAAAAGAATTTGGAAACATTAGGTCGAATGTATAAAAGTAGAGATCTCACTTCAGAGGTATTATATCAAAAAGTGCTAAAGTATCTAGATCGGGACCCACCAGTGATTAAACCTTTTCTTCTTAATGCAATTAGTACATCTCATATTTCTCAATACTTACCATCGCTTGTTTTAAATTTTAATCTTTCCACATCAGAAAAATTGAAGCAAGTAGAATCGTATTTTTTAAGAACCGTAACAATTCACTTTACAGATTTCATAACAAGAAAGAAGATGATTCATATTGGTCTATTTTCAATAAGGTTGAGTAGATTTGAAAGAAAAATGTTGCTCTCAATTTTATATCGGATATTTCAATATGATATATTGCTTTTTAAGCGATACTTCTTCTCCAATTTTCATAAAACACATAATTTTAGTAATCATTACGACTTTGAAAAGCAAAAATTAATTTATTCTTCTAATTTGTTCCCTGAATTTCAAAAGCATCTACAACGAGTATTCCCTCTTGATTTACCGCATGTATCTAAATCAACCGAATCAAGAAAGTTTCTAAACATTATTTGGAAATCAGAAAATAACTCTTTTGAAGAATTAATTAACCATATTAATACTAGAGTCCAAGAAGAAGAGATTAATTTTGATAAAGTTCTTTTAAATAAACTTACTCAATTTAATTATACTTTCTCTTTAAAAGATTTTAAACCAGAAGTTAATCAGGCAATTTTCCAACAATATATTGATTCCATAGAATTTATTCCTGCATTTAATCATTTTGGATTTTCAAAATATATCCTCTTGCTTACCAGTTTTGATCCCGATAAGTTAGACTTTAGGCTCCTATTATCAAACACATTTACTAATATTGAAATTCCATGTGAAATTCAAGATACACTCACCTTGAAGATCGATTTCATCTTTCCTTTTAGAAATTTTAACGATTCTTACTTAAATTGGTATGCAAAATCCCTTCATAATATGAAATTTTATAGCTATTTTATGATAGAAAAGATATATTCTCTCTTTCATTTTGATACCAATTTTACTAAAAAAGGATGGAACCTAAGTGCAACCTCATTTAAATCCCATATCCAAAACATATTGTTTAACCCCGCCTATAAAGATTATGTGTATAGAATGAAAAGTATTGATATAGGTATTCAGCAGACTGAAATCTATGGTTTAAATAGTGAAGAATTTAAGATGCTCGCGAAAATTCATAATTTCTCTATGAAAAATCTTTATTTCAACAAGTCTCTCTTGGATTTTATTGAGATCCTTCTTGCAAAAGGGTTAATCTTTCCCTTAATTCTCTTAAAAAACTTGGATTTAAAGGAAAAATTTTGCATCTTCCTTCCTAAGGTGAAAAAAGAGCATATCCCACTATTTTTGAAAATTTTTCATTATTTCAATTATGGTTATATCTATGAAATTGAAGGAAAGTATTATAAATATGGAAAGGAAGAATATTTATTTGAAAATGGGCTTTATATTGAATTATTCTTACCTTATTGCAACTTTCCTAAATTTAAGGAAGTTCTACTCGATTTGTTTGCCTATTTAGATATTACGGATTATTTTATAATTGATGATTTTGTTCCTGGAGATCATATATTTCATAATATTTTTGAAAATCTTAATTTCGAAACCCACAATCCCCTTTTAAATTTGAAATGGAACGATGTAGATAAAATATGGATGAATGAAAAATTGTTTGATGAAGGATTTATTCCGAAATATCCTATTCTTATTCCAAAATACAAAATCTAATAAAAAAAGAAGAAGAAAGAAATAATTACTTCTCCCTAATCTTCTCTTGGTTTTAAAGACTTCTTATCTTCATAAAATCTACAAAAGATCTCTGCGATTAAATTAATTGATCTAATAATTCCAACAATATTATCGTTCATTTTTTCTTTAATAGATTTTTTAATATAATTAGAATTAGTCTCTGGATTCATTTGGTTTTGAATTTCCATAATAAATTACTTTGATCTCATTCTATATAAACAAAAATTTTTTCGTACATTTTTGACAATTATTCCTTCTCTATATTGATTTTAAAATAGTTATCCTTTATTCGAATTAACCTATTATCCTTAAGAGCATGATTGATAAGAACCTTCAATTTACTTTTGGGGATTTTTGCTCGTTCTAAAAGAATTGATAAGAAATAACGCGGAATCTTAGTATATACTTTCTTTATATCCTTAAGAGTCGCTAAAAATGTGGTATAATACTCATCTTTATTATTTCTAATAACACAGACATTTTCTTGAAATATCTGGGAGAAGGAAGGGAAAGGATAAATTGCATACTCAAAGGCGAGAGTAGGCAGAATATGGGTCCTGTTGGCAGGTCCACCCCCGGTGAGTATGTATACCATGTAGAATGAATTGAACGTCCAGATGGATGAGAGCATCACCACGATCGCAATGACATCCCTCACTCCCCCAAAAACTCTCTAATCACAGCAAAAAGTTTGGATGGTTCCTCCACCTGAGGGTTGTGTCCGCTTTCTTCAAACATAACAAGCTCAGCTTGCGGACAAAAAAATTTATACTCAAAACTAACTACTTCTAGAACGTCTAATTTTACGCTTATGCTTTTCTTTTCTAAGTCTTTTACGCTGCCATTTCCA
>JARRLT010000261.1:0-3744 GCA_037386725.1 Promethearchaeota archaeon | reverse complement strand
ATTTTTCAATTTTCAAGCAAACTAAACGAAGTATATAAATATATGTTTGATTTTATATTATACAAATTTATCAAATTGACAAAAAAATAAGACATATTTGTCAAACCAGAGGAGAATTTATTTAAATGAACAAAATCAACAATCAAAAATGTGTTTTTAATCTCATTTTATTTTTTGTTGCGTCCTCTCTTTTACTTTCTGGTTTTTTAGGTATTTCTATTCAAAAAATTCAGTATTCTGATGAATTAAATGAATTAAATAATCCCATAAAAGATGACGAAATTTCTGAAGTGAAAAGTAAAATCGATTTCGATGAGAATTCACTCAAAAATTCTAATTTGAAAGGAACAACTAATAATTCGATGATGATGCCAGAGGTGTCTATTCAATGTTGATAAACGATTATAACTTTAAATCTGAAAACATAATTTACCTTCAAGATTCAAGTGCAAGTAAGAATGCTATAAGTAATGCCTTGGATAATATAGCTTCGAAAATTGATAGTAATGATATTTTTTTCTTTTATTATTCAGGACATGGAGGATTCGGAACTGAAATGGGACCATATTCAGTTAGTATCCAAACACCCCATCCATATAGTAATAATTATGAAAATACATGGAGTATTTCTTACTCAGGGGCACAATATATGCGAGTGCATTTTTATCGATTCTCATGTGAATATGGATATGATTATTTATTATGTGGAGATTCCGATGTCTATTATGATTATTGTTATGAGGCTTATTCTGGTGATTATGGGTATAATTTTTGGTCATCATATATCCCTGTGGATAGATATTATTTGAGGTTCGTTTCTGATTATAGTGAAACGGATTATGGATTTAAAGTTGATAAATATGAAGCTATTCTGAATGATGGAACTCATTATATATGTTCATATGATTCAATTCCTGATAATCCAAATAATTATTATATTGATGATTTGTTAGATTCGAAATTAGACCAATTTAGTGCTCAAGAAAAATATATAATCTTGGATTCTTGTAATAGCGGAGGCTTTATTCCCGAAGTACAGCAAGTTGGAAGATATATAATGACTGCATGTGAATCAGATGAATCTAGCTTGGAAGATCCAAGTTTAAGACATGGAGTTTTTACAAATTATTTTTTAAATTCAAATGAATTCGCTACAGATTCAAATGGAGATGATGTCATTTCCTTGGAAGAAATGTATACATATACTAGAGAAAATACAATATCTACCTCAAATGAATTAGGCTATACTCATCATCCCTTACAATATGACGGAATCTCAGGACAGGCAGTATTAACAACTGCTTTTAGTTCTGTTTCTTTTAATCTCAATAATAATTCTTTATCCTATTCTTTTGATCTATATGGTACTGGGCTAATTAATAAATTGAATTTAATAACTATTGGAGATTTTGAGAGTCATGTTAGTAAAGTCAGTGATCTTACATTAAATTCATCATCTGAAACGGGTTTTGGTTCATATTCTGGAAATATAACTTTAGATAATGCCATAACAATAAATAGTTATGGAATTATTGCGAACATTTCAGGAAATCAAGATATTATTTTAAGCGAAGTGATCTCTAATGATAGTGATTCAGATTTACTAGATGATGTCTATGAACTTAATGATGGATTAGATCCTTTTTCAAATGATACTGATACAGATGGAATTATGGATGGACTTGAATTAAATTACTCATGTAATCCTCACAATGAGGATACCGATGGTGATGGAATTTTAGATGGTACAGAAGTTTATAGTTTTCATACCAACCCCATTCAAGAAGATACCGATGGAGATCAATTAAGTGACTATGATGAGATTTTTATTTTCAATACCAGCGCTAATAATATTGATACCGAAAATGATGGAATGGATGATTTTTTTGAAGTTAATAACTTCTTAGATCCATTAATTGATGATTCTAACCTTGATCCAGATAATGACATGTTATCAAATTTATTAGAATGGCAATGTTCCTCTAATCCAAATTTAAATGATACTGACTATGATTCGATGGATGACTATTATGAATATTTAAATAATTTAGATCTAAATCTCGATGATACTAACTTAGATCACGATGGGGATGGTCTTACCAATCTCTTAGAATATTTGTTAGGATCTTTGGCTAATAATATTGATTCTGATAATGATCAAATGCCTGATTCTTATGAATATGAAAATAATCTAAATTTAACATTAGATGACAGTATGGCTGATGCTGATTCTGATAATCTCCAAAATATTTTTGAATATATACTCTCTACAGATCCTAATGATCCCGATACCGATAATGACGGATTAACAGATGGATCTGAAAAATTTACTTACCATACAAATCCTTTGAATCCTGACAGTGATGGCGATGGTAGTAATGATGGAATAGAAATAATTATCGGAACAAATCCCTTAGATCCGAAGTCTTCTTTAATTACATACCTTTTAAATATTTTTGGAGGCGTTATTTTGGGAATTTCTGGACTATATGGAGTTAGGAGATATAGAATATATACTAAAAAAGCTAAGAATAAAAATCTTAAACCATATAACTTTCAATTAAAATTGAATACTAGTGAATTTGAAACATTAAGAGTTGAAAAAATTAATAAACCTATGCCAAAAAAACAAATAAGTATACCATTTTATCAATCAAGGGGTTATCGTCCACCAGACTCTATTCTTAATAAATATTCTATTGGATTTTCAGACAAAATGATACAAGATTTCCTTAAAAATAAATTACCACCACCAAAACCAATTAACTCCGAGATGGGGATTAGGGCTATGTTTTTTCTTACAAAAGCATTTGAATTGCGTGACCAAGGAAGATTTTATGAATTTTATGATTATCTCATTAAATCTTTAGTTATGGGAGTTCCTGAACCTTTTAATAGTCAAATTAAATCTCAATTACTAGGATTATTTGAAGCACGCCATGGAACTTTAAACTATCAACCTAATGAAAAAAATTTTGATTTTGTTGAATGTAATTCATGTCATCAAGTTACTAAAAGAGGAAAATTCTGTTCTAAATGTGGAAAGCCATTAATCATCGAAGTTAATGAGGAAAACTTAAAGACTAAAGAAACATCGATTAACTTTAAAATTTGTCCAATTTGCCAAACTAAAATGCCAAACGATTATAAATTTTGTACAAAATGCGGGAGGGTTTTATAAATGAATAATATTCATTCTTTTTCGGAAAATTCTTTATCCACGATTAAATTTCAAGAACCTAAAAGCATTAAATTTCCTAAAAGTTGTATATATTGTGGAAAGAGAACAGATAGATTTATTATTAAGAACTTTTATGGAAAATTCAATTCAGAAAACGATTACAAAAATAATTATGAAATACAACAGGAAGTTTTTGGCCAAGATTATTATATGGATAATGGCCTGTTTGATTATTTAATTCTCACTGATTATGATAAAAATGGAAATTGGGTTGGAATGAAACAAATTTATCCTCTTGATGCAGGAAAAGAAGTTTCTCCTCAAGAACTTAAAGAAATGCTTTATACAGGAGATTTTTCAAGTGTTGAATCTTCAAGTTCAAGATACACAACTAATAGAAATACTGCTAATGAAATTTATAACTATACCGGTCCGGCTCCAGCCAAAATGACCCAAGACACCGGCGCCGATGCCTACGGGCCCGATGCTGTCGCTGCCGTCAAAATATCCAAAAAATGGATTGGTGCGGAATAACTTCTATTTAGCTGAGGGGTCGGGGAGTT
>JARRLT010000260.1:0-13898 GCA_037386725.1 Promethearchaeota archaeon | reverse complement strand
AGCATTGGAAATCAATAAACCAGTAGATATTGCAGAAATTGAAAAAGAAACTGAACTATCCTGGACTTATATAAAAAGAGTTATGGAGAAATTAAAAAAAGAGGAATATTGTGGATTTCATTTCGAAAAATTAGGTAATAGTTGGGTAGCTTGGAAAGATAGAGAAAAAATAATAAAAAAATTAGATGATACTTGCGGGCAATTACTTCAACAAAAAGAAGAAAAAAATAAAGAAATCTAATTTCTTAAATTAATAAATAAATTTGAAAAAAACACAATAGAAACAGAACTATTAAAAAAACTATTTAATTCTTGACTTAATATCTTTAATTCTCGATCTTAAGGTAACTTCTGTAATTCCAGCGACTTCCGATACTTCAGCCTGTGTCATTTTATGCTCTGTGGATTTAGCAGCAATATATATAACAGAGGCAGCGAATCCTTTAGGATCCTTACCGATTTTTTGAAGTCCTCCTTTTGAGGCTCGAATTAAGAGCTTTAATGCCTTCTTTTGGACTTGCATGGGCAATTCCAACTGATTTCCAAATCGAAAGATTAACTGGTTTTCAGTAATAGGTTGATATTTTAATCCTAATTCTGGTAGTACTTCCTTTATTATCATTCCTAAAGATCTTACGACAGTATGACGTGAAGTTAATGATATATTACTAATATCTTCAAGTAAACGTGGAAATTCATGTACTCGAATAGCAGCATATAGGGATGCCGCTACAAAACCATCTATCGTTCTACCCATGGTAAGTTGCTTTTTTGCCACTTCCATATAGATTTTCCAAGCCGTTTCTTCTATATATTCAGGGATGTTTAATTTGGATACTAATTGCTTTAGCTTAGGTTTTGCTTCCCATAAGTTTCTTTCGATGCTTGAAACTAAAGATTTTTGAATTTTAGACAAACGAGAAAATAATGTTTTTTCTTTCGTACCAAGAGCATTTCCGTGATAATCTCTCTTCTCATTTGGTAAAATTGTACGTGGTCCAAAACCTCTCCACCTAGGTTCTCGATGCCTTCTTTCCTCAATTTCCTGAGCTGTGTATGCTCTAGTTTCATTTCCAACTATAGCTCTTCCCTTGACTACACCACAGTTAATACAGACTGCATTACCATCTCTATTTTCAATACAAGGATCATCACAGCATTGACTAGCTTCTTCATCACAAAATTCCCTTGATCGAGTTCTGTATTTATTCATAATATTAAAAGACATAATCCTAATAACCTCTTAACATTTTTTGTAAAATTTATTTTTAAGTTAAATAAAATCATCTTTTATGCAAAAACTTTTCCAAAAATAATGAAAAATTTCTACCCCGAGACTTTTTAACTTACTTACTCAATTACCATTAATTAGTATTGAGTGCATTTTGTAATATAATATTAGAAACCAATAAATTTATTTCTTTTGGTTATAAAATATAAAGATTTTCGCCAAAAATATTACCAACTATCGACCATTAGAAGGAAATATTTCCCATTTTGAAGGAATTTAGTGAAAGAAAAAATAAATCCAGTGTAGTTTGATCATCAATTAATTATTTCAAGCTTTTTGTATGCTCTTCTTTATTCAGAAGTAGTAATTTATAAACAGTTTTATTCATGATTTCAATAAATTAGGACTATGACCCTTAAATTAGTAAAATTTTGAGGTGTGTGAAATTTCACACACATGTTTTTATTTTATAAATAATTATCCCATCCATAAAATTATCTAATTAATTTCAAAAAAATATAAATGTTTAGCTCATGAAAGTTGAAAAATCAAGTCAAGATCTTGAATCCGAAGTAATTTTTTCAGGATTATGCGTTCATTGCGGTTCTTGTAACGCTTTTTGCCCGCATATCGATTATAATAGAGAAACTGGTGAAGCATACGTGGTAGATGAATGCGCAGAAACAGTCGGTTTATGCTATAATTCTTGTCCAAGGACCTACTTTCCAGTAAGTAAATTTGAACAAATTCTTTTTGGTCAATCTAGAGTAGACCTTGCAGTCGGAGTTTATAAAGACATTGTCCAAGTTAAATCAAAAAATAAGGACGATATCTTATCTAATTTGGTTAAAGCTGCTTTTGATGAAGGTATCGTTGAATATATGGTCTTAGGAGAACAAAAAAGTAAAAAGCCTCCAGTCGCTTTACCTGTTATTGTTGATAATGCAAAAGATGCAAAAAAATATATCCCTAAAAATACAATAGAAAATGCTGGGCCTCTCATTGCAGGTATCGGTCAAGCATATTTAGATCAAAAGAAAAATGTTGGAATTATTGGAAATCCTTGCCATATTAGAGGACTTGCAAAAATCTTTGCTGGAGAATTTAACACAGGAGCGAAAGAAACAGTATCACTTAAAATAGCACATGCTTGTTCCTCTGGTGGTATGACTGGATGTAGATACTGTACCGATTACTCCGGTGAATTTTCAGATGTTTCATATTCTCCATGGGGTGCTCCAAAAGGTGAAGCGTTACTTATAATCAGAACTGATATCGGGAAAAAAGTGGTGGATAGTGCAGTTAAAAAGAAACTTATTGAGGTTACTGATGAAAATCCTGATTTGGGTGAAATGAAGAAATTTATAGCAAAAAAGCGCAAAAAGAACTTCAAAAATTTAATTGGCGAATCATTAATAAAAGCCGCCTACTTAGAGTTAAAACCCGAAGAAGTCAAGGAATTACTTGAAGAATAAAAATTTCTTAAGTTTTTTCTTATTTTTCTTTTTCTTAAATAACCATATTTAAAAACTTTGAGTACTTCAATGAAGCTTTCATAAAGTTTTCCGAATAATTTTGATATTTTTACTATTTTTAAAGAAGAATATTCAAATTTATCTTAATAGATTTTTAAGACTATTCAAAACTAAATTAAAGATTATTACCTAAAAAGGTATATTTCTTGTCTTTGAAGAGGTTTCAAAAAACTTCTCAATACCCATACTTTCTTTATATTCCAAAGCGTCTTTAATTTGTACTACTCGTTTTTTATCTCCTAAATCATTTTTACAGCCAACAAGATAAATTACAGGATTTGAAGCATTATTTTTAACTATTTCATACCATTCTTCAAGATTTTTGAATGTTGTTCTACGGGTGATATCATAACAGAGTAAACAACCCATTGCTCCTCTCGAATAGTTGGGTAAGAAGAATCTAAATCGCCGTTCTCCCGCAAAATCCCACAGTTGTAAAACAATTATAGAATTATTATATTGAATTGAATAAGTTGCTAAATCTGTTCCTATCGTAATCTTTTGAGCAATATATTTTCCCGTAATTAATCTTTGAACCATCGTACTCTTTCCAACACCGCCATCCCCGACGATAATTACCTTAAAAAGATGCTTTTTACTTTTAGACATATTAAGTTGTTAAATTGTAGAGATTTATTTAATTACTTAAAATAAATAATTTTATTTATTTATTTTCTCGTTTATTGATGTAAGATTCTGGATGATTTCTTCTTGCAACTCATTGGGTAGATTTGATAAAGAATGATCTAATTTTTCTCTTGAAAATAAGGTTATTTTCCTGTAGATATAGTATAAACTTATGATTGTGAAAAGCGGGGGTAAAATTAGGATTATATAAGTAAAAAAATTCATAATTATCGGTAGAGATCCTTCAATTCCAGTCCCTGGTAGATAAATTTGAAATTTAAAAAAATTCGGAATCAAATGAAGAATTGTAGAAAATAGGTTATAGATATTCATGATTAGAAATATGATTAAACTGAGAATTGCGATAATTTTATACTTTTGCAAGCTTAGATAAGAGATTAAAATATTGGTATCATAGTATGCATTAATTTTTTCATCGATTTTATTGTCAGTTTTTTTAAATTTTACTTTAACACCCGAAAATTTCCATAGATCAATGAAAATCCAGAAATATCCAAATGTATATATAAAAGTGAAGAATAGAACAAAATATGGAAAATAGTTATCTACTAATTGAGGATGATAAATTGATTCCGCGCCATACCTTTTCTGAACCCATTGGATTATATATCATCATATTTTCTTTTATAAATAATCGCCATTTATTTGTACTTAAGATTCTAAAAAACAAGGCAAATCCAAAGCTAATTAATGGAAATATGAATAGAAAGATGTTATCCCAATTTTGAGTAATACTAAATATAAACAAACTTACGAATAAAATTACATCTCGAATTAAAGCTTCATTAAATATTTCTCTTACAGATAAATAATTATCTTCGCTCATTTTATTATTAAAGATTACCAATAAATTTAATTTTACTAATATTGTTTTAATTGAAGTGTCCAAGTTGCATTGTAAGGTTTAAAACATGATAATAGGTAAGCTAATTTAGGAAATTGGCAAAACAGTAAAAATTTAATCTTCACGATTTACTTATGTAGTGATTAAAAAAACTCCTCTTTATGAAACACATGTAGATTTAGGAGCGAAGATGGTTGAATTTGGCGAGTGGCTGATGCCAGTTCGATACGAGAGTATTAAAAAAGAACATAATGCTGTAAGAAATAATGCTGGTATCTTTGATGTCTCTCATATGGGAGAATTCATATTAGAAGGGTCCGATGTAAAGGATTTATTACAATTTTTAATGATCAATGATCTAAACCTATTAGAACCTTCTAAAGGACAGTATTCTTGTATGTGCTATGAAAATGGAACAGTTGTGGATGACATGGTCTATTATGAATTAACTCCTGAAAAATTCAGAATGATCGTAAATGCCAATAATATTGAGAAAGATTATCAATGGATAATTAGGCATATTGGAGAGAGAGATGTGAAAGTCACAAATGTTTCAAAAGAACGAAGTCGGTTAGCATTTCAAGGTCCTAACACAGATAAGTATCTTAATTCTATAGTTGATATAGATGTTAAAGAAATTCAAAGATTTTATTTTAAAAATTGCAATCTTAAGGGAATGCCTATTTTTATGGCAAGAACTGGTTATACTGGTGAAAGGGGTGTAGAAATTTCCTTTGAGAGCAAATATTGCGAAAAAGTATGGAACGCTTTATTAGATTCAGGGGAAGGAGTACAACCGGCTGGTTTAGGTGCTAGAGATACGTTACGATTAGAAGCATGTTATTCTCTTTATGGACATGAAATAAGCGATAAAATAACTCCAATTGAAGCAGGATTAAATTGGTTAGCAAAGCCGAAAGAAGGAATTGATTATATGGGTAAAGAGGTTTTAATGAAACAAAAGGATGAGGGAACAGAACGGATTATAGTTGGATTGAATTTAAACGATAGAGGGATAATCCGACAAGGTTATAAATTATATAAAGATGATATAGAAATTGGTTATGTCACCTCAGGGACTTACTCTCCCACACTAGAAAAAACAATCGGCTTAGCTTTAATTAACAATAAATTTAGTAAGGTAGGAACAACTTTGAAAATACAAATTCGTGATAAATTACTTACGGCAGAAGTTGTTTCGATACCATTCTATCGAAGTATATAAAATTTGATAAATAAATTAAAAAAATGTGAAAAATAATGGAAGAATATAATATACCATCCGATCTGAAATATTCAGAATCTCATGAATGGGTAAAAGTTGAAGAAGACGATATCGCAGTTATAGGTATAACAGATTATGCCCAAAATGCTTTAGGTGATATTGTTTATATTGAATTCCCTGATTTGGGCGTAATGTTTGAAAAAGAAAGTACAATTGGGGAAATTGAATCAGTAAAAGCTGTAGACGAAATTAAGAGCCCACTTTCAGGAGAAATCGTGCAAATTAATGAAAATGCCGCAGATAATCCAGAATTTGTGAATGAATCTCCTTATGACGATGGGTGGCTTATAAAAATAAAAATTTCTCATTCTGAAGAAATTAAGGATCTTTTATCTGCTGATGAGTATAGGGACTTGGTTAAAAAAGAAGAAAAATAGTTCATTTTTTCTTATTTATTTATTTTTATCAATTATTAAAGGTTGGAGAAAAGCTATAAATGAAATTTGTGCCTCACGATAAAGAAACCATTTTAGAAATGTTATCTAAAATTGGAGTTGAATCTATTGATGATTTATTTTCGGATATTCCGAAAGATTTAAGAACTAAGAAGTTAAACTTACCAGATGCATTAAATGAACCTGATTTGTTAAATCGAATGAAAAAGATTTCCCAAAAACATAGAACTTATGAAACCTCATACCTCGGGGCGGGATCTTATTTTCATTATATCCCCTCATCAGTGGATTATGTTACAAGTCGCAGTGAATTTTATACTTCATATACTCCTTATCAAGCAGAAGCAAGTCAAGGATTTTTACAAGCCATATATGAATATCAAACAGTAATTGTACAATTAACAAAAATGGATGTTGCAAATGCGAGTATGTATGATGGTTCTACAGCACTCGCAGAAGCAGCTTTAATGTCTACTGCTATCACTCGAAAAAATAAAGTACTCTTATTAAAAGGAATACATCCAGAATATATTGAGGTTGTGAAAACTTATTGCTGGGGTCATGAAATTGGAATAGAAATTATTGAAGAGCGCCAACTAGAAGATAAATTAGATAATAAGGTAGCTGCTGTTCTATTTCAAAGTCCTAATTTTTTTGGAGATATAGAAGATGTAGGTGAACTAACTAAAAAAATTAAAGAAATATCTCCAAAGTGTTTAATTGTTCAATGTATGACTGATCCTACATGTTTAGGAGTAATAAAGCCACCAGGAGATAATGATATTGATATTTTTGTGGCAGAAGGTCAAGCTTTTGGAATAAATCCTTCATTTGGTGGACCTTCTTTAGGAATATTTACTACGAAAGAAAAATATTTAAGAAAGATTCCTGGGCGATTAGTTGGAAAAACCAAGGAAATTGATGGAATAAAAGACGGATTTATCCTTACATTACAGGCAAGAGAACAACATATAAGAAGAGAGAAAGCTACTTCTAATATTTGTACAAATCAAGCCCTTTGCATGCTTGCGGCATTGATCTATTTACTATCGATGGGACAATATGGATTAAAACAAATAGCATATCAAAATCTCCAGAAAACTAATTTTCTAAAAAAGAAATTATCAAAAATTGAAAATTATGAAATATTAAATACTAAACCAACTTATAACGAATTTTTGGTTAAATGCCCTAATTTAAAATTATTATTGAATAAATGTAATGAACAAGGAATTCTTCCACCTTTAGATACCTCAAAATATTATCCAGAAATGAAAGATATTGCCTTAATATGTGTTACTGAGTTAAATTCCAAATCAGATTTGGATAGTTTTTTAAAAATTGCAAAGGAGTGTGTGATAAATAAATGAATCGACGAGATAATAAATCCAAAGTAATATTTGAGAAACAATTTAATCAAGCTAACTTAAATTTTATCCCCAAAATGGATATTGAAGAACAAAACCTTGATGAAATACTACCAAAAGAGCTTCAAAGAACTGATTTAAATATCCCTAATATTCCCGAAGTTGAAATAATCCGACATTACACCAATCTTAGCCAAAAAAATTACTGTACTGATATTGGAATTTATCCATTGGGATCTTGTACAATGAAATATAATCCAAAAATAAACGAAAAAATAGCAACCCTTCCAGGATTTTCAAAGATTCATCCTTTACAAGAAGATAATAAAGGTGGTCTAAAAATTATTGCTGAATTATCAATAAAATTATAGTCCCTGATTCTGCTCATGGAACAAACCCCGCATCAGCAAAAATGGCAGGATTTTCAATTATAGAATTACAATCTAACGAATCGGGTGAGATTCCTATCGATCATCTTGAATTTGCATTGCAAGAAGATGATGTAGCTGGAATAATGCTTACAAATCCAAACACTTTAGGCGTCTTTGAAAGTAACATTAAAGAAATCACTAAATTAGTGCATAAGCATGGGGGATTATGCTATTATGACGGAGCGAACTTAAATCCTATGTTAGGGATTTCAAAACCTGGAGATATGGGGTTTGATATAATTCATGTTAATTTACATAAAACATTTTCTACACCTCATGGTGGTGGTGGTCCTGGAGCTGGTCCTGTTGGAGTTACAAAAGAACTTTCAAATTATTTACCAAATCCTCATATTATTGATGAAGGAAATGGCAAATTTAGATTGAATAATTCACCAAATTCAATTGGAAAAATAAGGTGCTTTTGGGGTAATTTTGGGGTTTTAGTTAAAGCCTACAGTTATATACGGAGTCTAGGACCAAGGGGACTTAAAGAGGTTGCTCAAATTGCCACTTTAAATGCAAATTATCTTCGAACTCAACTTAAAAAGCATTTTCATTTACCATTTAATAGAATTTGTAAACATGAGTTTGTTCTATCAGACAAGAGTTTACCTAATAATGTTACTACCGAAGATATAGCTAAACGTATCCTTGATTTTGGAATTTATGCTCCTACAATTTATTTTCCATTAATAGTTCATGGAGCTATGATGATTGAACCGACAGAAACTGAATCAAAAGAATCATTAGATTACTTTATTGATGTAATGATCCAGATTAGAGATGAAATTGCAAATGAACCGGAAAAGCTTAAGAATGCCCCTCAAAACACTCCGGTAAAACGATTAAATGCTGTTCTTGCGGCTAGAAACCCAATACTACATGAATAAATCTTTTTTACCTATAAAAGTGTTTTTCATAAAAAATATACATTCTAATATAAATTCGATTTACTTCTTGCAATATTTTTTTAAATCTGCAATTTAATTGAGATCTTCAACCCATTAATAATTAAATTTTAATACTCTTTATAAATTTATACAACCTACTGATTAAAATTAATAGATGACTTCTCGGTGGAATAAAATAAATTATTTAACTTTTTTCCCTTATGATCAATTCCGTATTTCTCAAGAAAAAATTATTCGACAAATTGAAGAGAGTATTAGATCAAGGAAAAATGTTTTATTAGTAGCTCCGAATGGTACTGGAAAAACAATAATCGCTTTAAGCAGCATTTTGCCAATTTTAACTGAAAATGATTTTAAAGTTATATATTTATGTAGAACACATTCTCAAAATTCAAGAGTCATAAAAGAATTAGATAGGATTTCTAATTATCTAAAACAAGACAATAATAACTTAAAGATCAATGGTCTTTCAATTCGGGGTCGAAATGAAATGTGTTTAAATGAAACTCTTATTTCACTAAATGCTTCACCTAACGAGTCAATGGCTGTATGTGGGGACTTAAGGAATAATGGTAACTGTGTTCATTTTATAAATTTATTAAAGAAAAAAGATCAATATGAGAATCCCACTTTGATAGCTCCAGAGATTTTCTCAAAACCAGTAGATGCCGATCAATTAATTCAATTTTGTAAAGGAAAGAAGTTATGTCCTTATTTTCTTAGTAAATTTTTATTAAAGGAAATGAAGGTAATCATTTGTAATTATCAGTGGATATTCCATCCATTTATAAGAAAATCTTTTCTAAAATTTATTGGAAAAGAACTTAACAATTGTATTCTTGAAAAAAATTAAAAATGGGAGAGCATAAAATAAACCCAACTAATTTTTTAAATAAAATTATCCAAAAATTGGAATTTACAGATTTAAATGAATTTTCAAATTTTATAAAAGATCTCCATAATTTTAGTTTATCAATTCATGAAGAGAAAATAGCAAATGGCTTAGTTTCTAGAGATTTTGTTGGTTCATTTGCTGAATTTTGGATAGAGTGGTTGAGAACTTATTTATCTGAAAGTTACTTCTTTTGCTACAATTTAAAACCTAATAATGACAAAAAAACTATTTTTTTAGAACAAGTTGCTTTGGATCCAAGAGAAATCATTATCCCTGTTCTAAAAGAAAGCTACGCATCATTAAATCTTTCTGGTACTGTTAATCCCTATGTCTTTAGTAATCTAATGGGATTTAAGGAGAGTGGAAAATCCTATAAAGCAATAATAACAGATTCTCCTTTTGAAAAAAAGAATATTAAAGCTATTATAACCGAGGGTGTTGACACAAGGAGGGAAAATAGAAATAGCTTTATGTATCATAAAATGATTGATAAAATTGATGAGGTTTTATATTGTACACCAGCTAATGTTGGGATTTTTTGTGCCTCTTATCGTGTTGTAGAAGGGCTGTTAAAAAATAACATAGATAATGTAGTAATAAAAAATCATAAAAAATTATTTGTTGAAAAACCAGGTCTTTCAGCTAGTGAAAATGCATATTTAATAGAAGATTTTAAATCATGTGCTAAGGGTAAAGGTAGGGGTGCGGTTTTATTAGGTGTTTGTGGGGGAAGAAATTCTGAAGGTGAAGATTACCCTGGAGATTATATGAATTCAATAATTGTTGCGGGATTTCCATATCATTTACCTACACCTCGAGTTCAAGCAAAAATCGAATATTATGATAAAGTATTTAACGGACAAGGTTGGAATTTTGGATATTTATACCCTGCAATCCAAAGAGCAAATCAAGCATCAGGAAGACCTATTCGAAAATTAGATGATAAAGGAGCTATAATTTTTATGGATTCTCGATTTAAACAAAAATATAATTGGATTTCCAAATGGGTTCAAAAAGAGTTGGAAGTTATTCCAGATAAAAAATACTCTATTATACAATCCCTTTTCCCATTTTGGAATTCTCTTTAATTTAATTTTTTAATTTCATTCTAATTTTTTTCTGGTGAAAAATTAAAAGTTTCTCCAATTCTTTCTCTCAAAGTAAAAAGATTATCCTTAGTTATTATTTTTAAGATTTCTTCCTCAGATGAATGATGATCGTCCATAGAAAGTATACCATTTTGTTTTAATACACGATTTTTGTTACTTTCTTTTGAACCATTTTGATTGCTACTGGAAGGACATCTAGTGCATAAACTTTCCCTTCTGCCCCTACTTTTTTGGAGGCAGCAATTGAATAACTTCCAGGCCCACATCCATAATCTACTACAATATCCCCTTCTCTTATTTGGGCTTTTTCAACCTTTTTCATTGGATTTGAAAAGAAATCTCTAATTTTGAATAGAAATGACATAACTTTAAATGAAAATGCACTCATCTTTTTATTTTGGTTTTCATTCATTCTTTCTCTTTCCTCTTATGTTTTTGAATTATTAGTTATTTAAACCGTTATCTATTTAAAAATCAAAAAGAAATTTAATGTAATAACCTAAAATTATGAATGAAAATTTTCTATTAAAATATTTCAAAATTAAAGGTGATAAGGAAGATGAGTAATCAATCAGTAATTATAGAGGAAAGCGAAGATGGAAAAATAACGACCATTAAAATGAATCGGGTGGAAAAGAAGAATGCTATTAATTTCGACATGATGGTTGGACTCAAAAAGGCAATTGATAAAGTGGAACGCACCGATACTAGAGTTGTGATCATAACTGGAGGGGAGGGTCTCTTTAGTGCCGGCATTGATCTAAAATTTTTAACGGGACAAGAAAAAGATCCTGATGGATTAATTCCAAATCTGAAAGTTCCAAGAAATTTTCGTTATTTTATAAATACATGGCTCCAACCTATCTTTACTTCAATAGAGAAAATGGAGAAACTTGTAATAGCCAAAATTGATGGATATTGTTTTGGCATGGGATTTGAATTAGCTTTAGCATGTGATTTAAGGTTTTGTAAGGATTCAGCACAATTTAGCATGTTAGAATCTAAAATCGGAATGACACCAGATGTAGGAGGGACTATTCGACTTGTGAGATTAGTAGGTATTCCAAATACTAAAGATATTGTTTTAACTGGGAGAACATTTGACGGAAATGAGGCATATCGTTTAGGCGTTGTAAATCGAGTAGCAAATAGCGATGAAGAATTAGAAGAAATAGTTAATAAGTATACTAAAGAATTAATTGGAAGTGCGCCTTTAGCAGTAGGGCTCGGTAAAAAGCTCATTGATGATTGTTATGGTAAGGAAATTTCATTTGGGCTAGAGTTAGAAACTTTAGTTAGTTCTCAATTACTTCAAACAAAAGATGCTGTCTCTGGAGCTTTAGCAAGATTACAAAAGAAAGAACCAAATTGGCGTTGGAAGTAGATCTTTTTACTTTTATTTTTTTCTCCTTAATTTTATTGAAGTTAGAAATTCTTCAGATTTAATAAAAGAGATAAGATGATAAAGATGGACTATTCGTATAATCCTTTTACTTTATTATATAACTCTATTAACTTTTTAGAAACTTGAGCCCATCTAAAATAATTATTTACTCGATTATAACAATTTTCTCTCAATTTGTTATAATAATTTGGATCGGATTCTGTAATTTCTCTGATAGATTCAATAGGAATTCTAAAATTGTCTAAATTATTAAATTTATCAGAATTTTTACTTTCAGAGATTTCACTCAAATAAAACATAGAAACAAGAGATTTAGCAAATTGTTCTTTACTATCCTTCTTTATAAGTAATCCTGTACCTCTTTCTGGATCCTCTTTAATATCAATAACTGATTCTTGAAGCCCTCCTACTTTAGTTGCTATAACCGGTAATTTTGAAGCCATTGCTTCAAGAGCAATTATTCCAAAAGGTTCCCATCTAGATAAGGCGGCATAAACATCAGCGGCAATATGAGCAAGGTTAAAAATTTCTGCGGCTACTCCAAATATTATGCGTAAATTTTCACTATATTTTTTTACATATTCAGCATATTCTTTAATTTGATTAATAGAATATTCATTAGGAAGCAGTAATAGTAATATTTTTGCATTTGGAACGACTTTTATGATCTCAGGAATGCTTTCAAGGATTATTTCAAATCCTTTCTGGGCAGAGATTCTTCCAGTTGTGATAAGTAAAGGTCCCGAATCTTTAAAAGATTTAATCTTTCCGTTCCTAATAAATTCATTTCCATTTGAGATTAGGTTAATAGCGTCTAATACTTTTGTTGAATTAATTAATGGACTTTTATCTAAATTTCCAATTTTATATGTAAGAAGATATTCTTTCATATTCTCTAAACTTATTTTGCTATTTTGAGGTATTTTTAAATATTCTCTGATATCTTCTCCAAATTTATCTATTACACTCTTCTTCATCTCATTGTAATCCCAATCACAACCATTCCAAACAAAATTCGATTTAAATTCTATTAGTTTCCCTCCCAAACTTGGAATTATATCAGATTCAAGATATGATTTACTCACAGTAATTACTATATCAGATACAAATGCTCCAATCCTTTCTACAGTAGGAGGTTGTGGTTTACTTTCAACTTCAGAACATATTGTGAAAATTTCATTCAAACTTCTATCGATAATACCATTTTTGGTTCGAACCGAAATTTTAGAATTATCTACTCCACATTTTTGATAAAAATCTAATTCATATCTTGGCCAAGTAAGAAGATGGATTGTTATTAATGACCCTACATTCAGATCGTTTTTATGCAGTTCTTGTTTTAAAGCAATAAATGGAATAACAACATGATAATCATGAAGATGGATTACTGTCGGTAACTTTTCTTTCTGAGTTTCAATGATATACTGAGTGTAATATTTTACACTTAAACTATATAGACATAATTTAGCTTCAAAAGTGTCAGGGTTATATATTGTCTTATCGTTAAGATATTTATCACTATCAATTAAAATTATATCTATCCCATCAATATTTAGTAAATAATAAGAAACATCAAATCCATAATCTTCATCTATAAATTCAAAATTATCTTTTTCCAATTTTCCTTGATAGGAAATAGGGAGTTTCTCAAACTCATAGAGGTTTTTTAATCGTTTAATTTGTCCATGAGAAGGAATAAAAACAGTAAAATCATAATATTCTTTTAGATTTTTTGCTTGATTCGCGGGAACCTCACCTAATCCTCCTGCTTTTGCAATTCCAGCATATTCAAAAGTAAATATCCATATTTTTTCTCGATGGTGACTATTCATATATTAATTC
>JARRLT010000259.1:6208-9043 GCA_037386725.1 Promethearchaeota archaeon | reverse complement strand
AGAAATACATCATAAAGATAAGAATTTGGAATTTTTAATAATTGGGGATGGTCCATTAGAGAAATTATTAATACATAATCAAGATTCTATTCCAATCACTTATTTTCCCAATTTTCCTTATTCTAAGATGGAAGACGTTTACAATATGAGTAAAATTTTAGTTATGACATCTCGATTTGAAGGGTTACCCACAACTTTATTGGAAAGCCTTTCTTGTGAAACCCCTGTTCTCACTTCTAATGTTGGTGGAATTTCAGAATTAATTCAAACAAATAGAAATGGATTCTTTATTAATATAGAGGAGAATAATAATACTGCTGAAAAAATCCTCGATTTAGTTTCTGATGATGATAAAATAAGAAAAATGGGCCAAAAAGGAAGGAGTATCATCGAAAATGATTTTTCATGGAAAATAATCTCAAAAAAGATTATTAAAATCTATGAAGAAGTATTATCTTAACTTATTGTGCCCTATTAGCCCCGAATGTTTAAGATTGATTTCTTTTTAGCAAAAATTAAAAATAGATTGATTAGAGTAGTAAAAATTTTTATACCGCTTTTATTCTAAATACTTTTTTTATAGCATAGCGCATAAGACATCCTGAAATTACAAATACAAGTTTTAGAATTTTAACTTTTGAGATTCCATATTTTCTGGAAGTTAAATTAATTGGAACTTCTTTTAACTTTAAATTATTGGATGATGCTCTCAACAAAAATTCCGTAGTAAATCCCATTCCGGTATATCGCAATCCTTGTAAACATTTAATATCTTCTTTTTTGAATGCTCTAAATCCACTTTGATTATTGGAGACATTTTGACCATAAAATAAATTTAAAAAGAGATTGATAACGAATTCTCCCATTTTTGTATAAATTGGAACATTATAATCACAAGAACCTAAATATCTTGAACCTATAACCATATCCGCTTCTTTAAAGATTATTGGGAAAATGAGTTCAGGGATTTCTTTCGGTTCATGTTGCCCATCGGAATCAATTGTTACAATAATATCTCCAGAGGCATATTTTAGCCCAGTTTGTATAGCCGCGCCATACCCTCTATTCTTTTTATGTTGAATGATTTTAATTCCTTTTCTTTTAATTTCCTTAATTCTCTCAACACTCTTATCTGTAGAGCCATCATCCACAATTATGATCTCATACTTAAAATGGTTTGGAATATTATCTATCATTCGTTTAATTGTTTCTTCTTCATTATAAACGGGGATTATCACTGAAACCTTTATATTGGGTATTCTTAGAGATGGTTCAACAACACTTCTCCATTTAATTTCTGTACCCTCTTCCCTAATAATAGTTGATTTTAACATTGAATTTCTTACAGTCATTTTTTATTTCTTATCCAATAAATAAATTATGTGATTTATTAATATTTGGGATTGCATCATTTTCTTTAATTCTAAGATTCTTATGATTAAATAATTTTTTTATAAGTGTAAACAACATATTGAACAGTTGCCTTTTAAAAAATATATTATTCATTTAATTTAAATCTATTTCTTGGAAATTTTTGTGTAAACATTGAATTATTAAATTTTTTAAAAAAATTTAATAATCTATCGTAAAATATAATTCGTGGAAACTTAAATATTACTAGGTAAAAAATTTCTCTAAGCTATTTTTTCTACTTTAAAGTAAAAATCGTCAGTAAATTCAAATATTTCTCTTTACTACTCTTTCCTATCGATTATAATTCTCATTTATCCAGATGATTATATTAAAATTCGATATTTAGTCTTCCTTCTTATAAATAAGTAGAGAAACAGAATTTTAAATATATTCAATAAATAGTTTGATGATAATTGCATAATTTTTGGACATTAGGATAATTAAATATCAGTAATCTTCCTTTTAGTCTAGAATTCTTATATTTTAAGGAAAATTTAAATATAAAATTTTATTATTAGATTGTATGAGACAAAAGGTACAAAAAGCGAAAAAATTGATTAAGGATACTTTGAAAAAGTATCCAAATACTGCAGTTGCTTGTAGTTTTGGTAAAGATAGTATTGTTACAGTACATCTGGCACAAGAAATTGATAAAAACATACCTGTTTTCTCAATTATGACTATGTATAAACCAAAGGATACATTTAAGTATCTTGTAAAAATGAAAAAGGAAATGAATATAAACTTAAAAGTATTTTATGTAGGGGAAAAACCTCCTTTTAAACTACAAAGAAATAACATTAATGTAATTCTATTAGATCCCACTCAATTTAAAGAGAAAGAAAGAGAGACATTAAAGAAAACAGATAAAAATCTCTATGACATTAATCCAGATGAATGTTGTAAAATGTTAAAGGTAGAACCAACTAGAATAGCATTAAAGGATTTAGAATGCTGGATTTGTGGTTTAAGAAATACTGAAGGGAGAACGAGAAAAGGTTTTCAGGAAATTGAAAAGAGAGGTAATTTAATTAAATTGAATCCTATTTTAAGTTGGACTGAGGCAGATGTCTGGAGATATATGGCAATAAATAAAATAGAACATCATCCATGGTATGAGTTAGGATATCGATCTTTAGGTTGTGCTCCTTGTTCTAATCCCGGAGGAGTTTTAGAAAGAGATGGGAGATGGAAGGGTACAAGTAAGTGTGGTGGGGAATGTGGAATTCATACACAAATATTAGGATAGGTGAATTTTATTGATATTTAATTATTTAGAAATTCCTAAAAGACAAGAAAAACCCCGAAATAAAGGTTTAACAAGTGTTTTAGATGATGGAATTGGGTATAAAACAGCCGAAGATTTAATGGAAGTAAGTAATTGGATTGACATCATAAAACTAGGCTGGGGAACTCCTATGG
>JARRLT010000259.1:1571-6189 GCA_037386725.1 Promethearchaeota archaeon | reverse complement strand
AAAAATTAATCTTTATAAAAGTCATCAAATTGAAGTATGCAATGGGGGTACCCTTTTTGAAATATCTTATTCGCAAGGTAAAATAAACGAATTTTTTATAAAAATGAAAGAATTAGGGTTATCTTCAGTTGAAATATCAGATGGAAAAATTGATATTGATTCTAACGAAAAAGGAAGGATTATTGAAAAAGCAAAAAATTTTGGTTTTAAAGTCTATTCTGAAATCGGGAAAAAAGATCCAGAATTAGACATGAAATTAAATTGTAAACAAAGAATATCTCATGCTTTGAATGATCTCAAAGTAGGAGCAAGAAAGGTTATTATGGAGTCAAGAGCTTCAGGGAAATTAGGAATTTATGATGAAAATTGTCAAGTAAAAGAAAATTTTGTGAAAAAATTAGTAGATGGTATAGGTTTAGATAACATAATTTTCGAAGCGCCTAGAAAAAACCAGCAATTATGGTTAATTTTAAACTTTGGATCAGAAGTTAATCTAGGGAACATAAAAGTCAAAGATGTAATTCCATTGGAAACATTAAGGAAGGGAGTAAGAGGAGATACTTTTGGAAAAATTCCTTGAAATAGGAGAGGGAATTCCAGTTTTAATTGATGTTTTAAGAGCCTCTAGTACAATAATCACTGCTTTGGGGAATGGGGTAAAAGAAGTAATCCCTATAAATTCTAAAACAAATTCAACAAATTTTAATAAAGAAGATTATATTCTTGTAGGGGAGAAAAATGGAATTAAGTTAATAACGAGAAGAGTAGATAAATTTTGGAAATGAAACAACTAACAAATATGACATAAAAACAACAAATGCAACCAATAGATTATGTTCTGTTTCAAAAGCATATATTGTATCTTCATTGAACCTAAATTATGCTCAAGTAAAACTTAAAGGCCAGAAAGTTAGCTTAGTAATAGCAGGAGGAAATTATGGGGTGAAAGAAGATTTAGTTGTTGGATTAGCATTATATGGCCACATTTATGGAAATATTAACTTTAGTGAAGATTTTATCAATAACAATATATTAAATTCTAAAGCTAGAGCTCATTTAGAAAAATTAGGATATTATAATGATGTAAGATTCATAATTGAAAATATAAACAAATATAATATCCTCCCTGTTTTAGAAGAAGGTGTTATAAAATCCCAATAAAAAGATAAAATTATTTTTAATCTCATTCTTATCAAATATACTCATATCATATATTTAAATTATTTTTAAAAAAATTAAGATTACTGCTGGAGGTTTTTCAAAATTTCTACCGGGTATTTTATCAAAATATTCTAAAGAAAAATTTATTCATTCAAATTATCATGATGATTATAAAATCTTTTTAAAAGAACTTATTTATCACATAAAAAAGAATAATTATTTCGCTATCTTCCCATCTACTGATTATAGTTCTGTAATTCTATCTAAATATAAAGACATTCTAGAAAGTTTTGGTGTTAAGGTTGCCATAGAAAATTGGGAAAATTTTTTAAAAACTTATGATAAAAAAATTACATTTGAATTAGCCGAAAAATTAGGTATTCCTTATCCCAAAACCATTTCTCCAGAAACATTTTCAGATTTAAATAGATTAAGTAAAAAATTAACTTATCCCGTTGTAATTAAACCACGCAGCAAAAGTATATGGGATAATAAAGGAAAATTGCATTTATTTAAGATTACGGGAAAGAATTACGCCTATTCAAGAAAATTGCTATTAAAGCAATATAATGACATTTTAGAGGAAAATAAAGTATTTAGAAATTATTTACCCTTAGTTCAAGAATTTATTAGTGGAAAAATCTATGATACAGTTGTTTTAGCAGAAAAGGGTGAAATTTTGACATATTTTCAAAATATAAGGTTAAGAACTTATCCTAAAGAGGGAGGAGCTTACACGTTTGCTGAAGGAATTAAAAAGAATTCTAAAATGCTAAATTATGCTAGAATTTTAATTAAAGAAATTGGATGGACAGGCCCTGCAATGATAGAATTTATGAAGTCTGACGATGATAATAAGTTTTATCTAATGGAAATTAATGGTCGTTATTGGGGTTCAATTCCACTCACCGTAAAAAGTGGAATAGATGTCCCTTGGCTTCATTATTTACAACTTAGAAAAAGTTTAAAAAACATAAAAAATCATCATTACAATATTATTAAATTACGTTGGTTAATACCAGGTGAGATTTTATGGCTATTTGACAATTTAAAAGCCGGTAATTTTAAATCAATAATAGCCTTTTTACACTCATTTTCAAATTCAAAATATGCGATTTTATCTATTAAAGACCCTAAACCTTTTTTAGGAAATTTTTTATATTTTTTAGTCTTATTAAAAGAAATTTTAATCGGATCAAGAAATATAATGGGTGAAAGGACCTAACATTATAATTATCAAAATAAAAAATAATAAAAACATATGAAAATTTAAGACTGTTAACCTTTTAATTAAACTAATTTAAAACTCAGATTTTTTAGTTTTATAAATAATAGTTCTAATTAGAAAGATTGAACAAAATAAAATTAATTCTTATATTTGGATTGACTTTTAATAGAAAGAAAAAATGCTTAAAAATCATTATTTTATCTTATTAAAAAGGAGTAATGCATTTTTAATAACTTGATCCATATTTAAATATTCATAATTGGCTAATCTACCTATAAAATATACATTCTCTATTTGACTAGCTTCTTTTTTATATAATAAATATTTTTTTCTATTAGCAGGATTTGGAATAGGATAAAAAGGTTTTCCACTATTAGAGGGAAATTCCTTGACAATTGTGGTATTAGTACATTTTTGACCAGTGGCATGTTTGATTTCAACGATTCTGGTAAATTTAAAATTATTAGGATAGTTAATCTGGAGCCAATTTTGATAGAATTTTTGATTATAATTCTCAGATTTGAATTTCAGAGATCTATAAGGGAGTTTTCCATAAATATGATCAAAGAAAGCATCGATAGGTCCTGTAAATATTAATTTTTCATAATTTATATCATTTTTAATATCAAAATAATTTGTATTCAACCAAACGTTAACATTTTCTAATAATCTTTTAAATAAGTTGGTATATCCTTTCAATGGCATAGCTTGGAATTTTTCATTAAAATAGTTATCATTAGTGTCATATCTTAAAGGTATTCTGGCTGTGACAGATGGGTCCAAATTTTTAGGATTAGTATTCCATTGTTTAATTGTATAATTTTTAAAGAACTTTTCATATATTTCTGCCCCAAGTGTAGATAAAACCTGTTCTTCAGCATTTTTTGGATTAGTTATATTTACCTTTTTACTTTCTAAAAAATTCTTAGCTTCTTCTTCTGTATTTAAATCTACTTTGAAAAATTGGTTTAAAGTGTTTCTATTTATTGGAAATGGATATAGTTCTCCGTTTATCGAAACTCTAACTTTATAATTATAAGGTCTCCAATCAGTAAATTTTGATAAATAATTAACAATTAATTCTGAATCTGTACGAAAATAATGAGGACCATATTTATGTATTAAAACACCATTTTCATCATAAAAATCATAAGAATTTCCTCCAATATGATTTCTTTTATCAATAACTAAGACTTTTTTATTTATTGAATTCAATCTTTCAGCAAGAACAGACCCGCTAAAACCAGCTCCAACAATTAAGTAATCGTATTTATTCATTTTATCAATATTTTAAATTCTTTTAGAATTTTTATTACAATTCAATTATATACCTTAATCAGCTAAAAAATATCATTCTTTTAAAATTTACTTGGTGTATTACAAAGAATGATACTAAAAATTCTTAAACAATACTTCTGCCCAGCTTTTTTCTTTCCACTCATTTGCTAATGTATTAATTAATTCTATTTCTACGTAAGCTTTTGGAGTAGAATCATCAATAAAATAATATAATTTAAGAATTTGTAGAGTGTTGAAAATTTTGATTAATATTTAAGCGATATTTTATTACAAGGGAAATATGAAATAATAAATATCAATGATTCTAATCCTATATACAAAATTTTATAGAAATGTATAAAATTACTTACTCCTATTTTAGCTTCTCTTTTTAATATTTAATTAATTATAAAAATTATAGCAAAATTTTCTCAATAAGATGATTTAGTAATATTAGATTGATTGAATAAAATGAAAAATGAAAATTTATTTAAAAAAGTAAGACAAGAAATATTTATTAAATATAATCCAAAGACATTATTATGGAAATTAACCTTTCTCTGGCGAAATTTTCCCCCAATTTTAAAAAGCAAATTAATAAAACAATTCGGTTATTTATATAGTCGAAATGTCCAATACTTTGGAGAATTTGGTTATGAACTTCTTGCTGTAATTCCATATGCTTATTGGCTTAAGCAAAGAGATATATTAAATTCTACATTAAGTGTAGAGGATACTAAATGTTTATATTATTTTTCTAAAAGTCACTTTGAAACAAAAATCAAGAGAAGAACTATGGGAATTAGTGATTTCCCTCTGACGTCAATTCACACCTCAAATTTAGATACATATCAATGGTATCCTCCTCCATATAAAAAAGTATATAAAAACAAAATTTTTCGATGGAACAAACCGATTTGCATTATATGTAATAAATATACTTCAGAATGG
>JARRLT010000259.1:0-1516 GCA_037386725.1 Promethearchaeota archaeon | reverse complement strand
TGTCTCAAAAGATATTCCAGACGACGATCAAATCCACTTAAGTTTTGATGATTTCACTATTATTAAAAATCATTTTTCTAATATTATAACTATTCAAGATTTAGTGAAAAAACATAATAATCTGACTTTTAATGAACTTCAATTAAAACTATATTCAAATTGTAACAATTTTATATCGGTTCAAGGAGGGAGTTCGGTTTTAGCAAGTTATTTTGGAGGAAAAAATATTATTTTTGCTAAAAAAGGTGGAGAAGTCAATAATAATTCATATAGTTGGTTTCATAAATTATCGGGAGCCAAAATTTTCCATGAAAATGATAATTTTAAATTAATAGAGACAATTAAAAATGAATTTTTATAAACCCAGGAATAGAATCCTATTCTTAGTTGTTGAAAAAAATCAAATCAGATCCGATTAGACTATTAAAAGTATTTTTTCAAAGTAATTTCAGAGATTATTTTTGAATTGAAGGAAAAATATAGATTATCTTTTTAATAATTTTATTGATTAATTTTGGAAAAATCCTTAATTCAATAAGATTAATCACTAATTCTCTGTATACTATTTTAAATTTCCAATTCAGAAGGAAAATTATTATTAAAGAAATTAAAAATATACAACCTCTTAATAATAATTCTATTAAATTAAGCGGTAATGGGAAAAAATATCTAATTGTTTGGTCTAATAAGAATATTATCACACTCGAAAACAGGAACATTCCAAGAAGTTTTAATGTTTTTATCATACTGGATTTAATATGATTATTTTTCCTCAAAAATCTAATTACAATAATCCAGTTTATAAATTGCATTAAAGTGTTAATTATGACAACCCAAACGATTGTTAGGAAAACGATACTCAAGACTGACGTAATTAACCATAGAAATGAAATAATTGCCTTGATTGTCAATAATTTTTTAGTTTTATCTCTGAACTTAAAGTAGAGAGAATAATAATCAATAATAAATTGAAAAAAGCCTGCTATCAGCATTATTCTAACAAGTAGGAACGCAGAGGAATATATTGGCGTATATATTATCCAAATATAGAAATCTCCAAAAGAAAATAGAAGTAACATTACTAAAATAGCTATAAATCCTAATACATCCTTTACTTTAAAATAAAATTTATCAACTTCATCTTTTGAAACCTCTGTATCTGTTTTACTATAAGCAGAAATTAACTGAGATGAATTACTAGCCGTTGTCATTGTTATAAAATTTGATGTATTTTGAGAAATGGAATATAAAACAATATCGAAGGGAATTTTAAAGTTTACAAGTAATGCTTTAACAGAATCTTTTAAAATATAATCGAATATAAAGATTAAAGCGATTGGAGATCCATATTTAGAATATTCTTTTAAATTATAAGAAAACCTAAATTTAGAATCATCATCTAACTTAATTTTTTTAACTAAATATAAAAGATAAGTAATTAATAAGGCTAATATGATAAAATGGACAAAAATATAGGAATTAATTACATAATCTAAAAAATCACCATTAATTAAAA
>JARRLT010000258.1:0-5452 GCA_037386725.1 Promethearchaeota archaeon | reverse complement strand
TTTTAATTATGAATGTCTTAAAAATGTAGCTTCAACCTTGTATTCATTTTAAAAAATTGAAATTTCTACAAGATTCATAAATTTATTATAATAATCAAGTTTTCCCGAAGAAGAAATGTCAGCTTTAGGTTTATCTTACTATTCGCTTATCATAAACTTCAAGACATGTTTCAAATTTAAATTTTTTTGTCATTACTTCGGATGTCCCGAAGGAGGTTATTCTCTTATAATCAAAAAAGTCATGAAGTTTAACTCTTTATAACGGAATTGTTCGGTTTCAAACTAGATTTTATGATGCCCCCTGACTTGTGCAAGCATTCGCTCATAAATACATAGAAGAACTACCTTAAACTTCAGACCTTTTCGTATTATTACTTAATTTGCTTTTACATGAATTGTTAAAATATATAATTGTGGACATTTTAATATGCAAATAACTTGAGTCTTTTTATTTGACACTCAAAGTTTTCTTTTTGAATGGAAGTGGAAATCCTCAAAATAAAAAAGATATTTCTTTATACTTCCCTATCGCTCTCTCTCTACTCCAAGAAAAGCGTTCGACCTCACTTCTCCGAAATTATCTTACAATATCTTAATCTTACGAAAAATATTTTTTAAGATAAATTCATTTGGTTTTTTCCAAGAAAAGTCACATTATTCCCAGCATCAAAAAAATCTATCGCCAAATACTTACTTAAAAATTAGTTCGGATAGTATAAATTATATTTAATTCAATTGAGAGAAATGAATTCATGAATCCTACTAACGAAGAATAATATTCAAGCGGAATAACATCTCATATAAGTCCCAAATACTCAAGTTTCAGGATAGTTTATGCAAAACTGTTGCTATTGAATGTAAAAGTAAATTAAAGAATTATAGTGGAATTTAATATTCTCTCCTTTTAAGGTAACATTGATCTCTGAGAAATAAGACATAAGCTCGCTATATTCGCAAAAAATTGAACCAATTCAAATAAGATGTATAATTAATTGATTTTAAATATTAATAAAGGGGAAAAGAGTTAATGATCTAAAGGTGCAATTATTCTTTTGTGTATATTGAGGTTAACTTGTCATCGGTGTAATAGGGAAATAGGGCTTGTTCAGCACTGACTCTCCCAGCAGATAGACCACCAGTCGAAGAAATAAATAGCCAATGATTAGAGCTACTGACAATGCTCATGAAAAATGGCGGCATACGATCATAATTCTTTATCTTATAAAAAATTATATTAAAATAAATCCAATTTTATCAGAAAAAACTAGTAACATATAGGCTTGAATATAAAAATTGTATCTCAACTTAATTGCCTGAAAGCTGAGTTAAGAACACGTCTCTCTAACAAAAATATGGCGTTAGTCCCGCATCAAATATGAGGTAATAGATGTTATAGAATAAACATAAAGGAAATGAAGAGGGAGAGATGATTAAGGGTTTTTCGATTTTGTGTGCCTTCTAACTTCATTTCTCTGATAAAAAGGACATCGAAATGGAAAAAAATCGGCATCAGAATACTCCCTAATCCGGCTTCTATCCAGTTAATGATGCTCTTGGGGGATACACGGCAATACTGGCTCGCCTTGTATACGGTCAATATGTCCTCCATCGATGCATGCCTCCTGAGCCTTGGGGATTATTTAATTTTCTATTTATTCCCTATAACATGGGTAGAAGTAAGCCTTTCCCATGGAATTTGATGGAAAACCATGAATATCTGCTTTCCAAACATCAAAGTTATCTCCGGTAAATCCATAAACCCATGGATAATTATATGACACAAGTGAATCTTGGATCTTATTGTATAAGATTTGTCGTTCAGTTTTATTAACCGTTAAAATGGCTTGTTCCATCCAGCGTTGTACTGTAGCGTTATTAAATTGAGCACCATTAGATGCAACAGATCTATTTGTAAATAATGGATTTATATAGTCGGATCCATCATTATAATCCGGAATCCATCCTATCCAGTATAGTTGCAACATTTGCCTATTAAAACCACCGATTTCATAGAGCGAATAAACGAAGTTTGCCCAGGTTGTACCGGCATCTATAACGTTAATACCGATCTTTGCAAAATCATTTTGAAGTACAGCTAAAAGCTGTGCTCTTATGTTGTTATCGGTATTATAGGTGTAGTTGAAACTAAAACAGTTAGCAGCTTCCCATGTAGCGTTGGAAGCACCAAGAGCAGGTGGCGCATTATCAAATATGCCAGGATTTGCTGCATACTCAGCTATCATGGCTTTTCGTGCTGTAGTAATGTTGAATGTCGCATAATTAAAGGAATAATTCCAGTATTCAATTCCTTTTGGTATAGGAGATTTCATTCTGTATCCAAAACCATTCAACACATTTTTAAGAACGTAATTATAATCAAAAGCATAAGACATTGCCTTTCTGACAAGTCTTGGAATTTCTTTACAATTCATTCCTAAATATGATGTTGCAAGGTTTGGACCAACGTGTACTAAATCAATACCCGGTGTGCTATTATAAGTAGATAACAAACTTGGGTCAGGTGACAAAAAGATATCAGTATCTCCAGATAACATTGCAATATTTCTTGAACTTGACTCAGAAATAATATCGAAAATTAATTGATCAAAATGTGGAGCTCCACGCCAGTAATTTTTATATGCATTAAAAGTAACTTGTACACCAGCTTCATATGACTTATAAATCCATGGTCCAGTTCCCATAAGTGTTCCTTTTGTAAGATCAATATTATCACCAAAAGGTTCTGAACCTGCCTTCATAATCATAGAACCCTCAAAACATAATAATGGTACAAATGGACCATAAGTAGTATTTAATACAAATGTCACAGAATAAGGACCGTTTGCTACTACTTTATTAATTACGTTTACGGTTTCATTTAATGAAGGTATAAAAACTTCATATAATTCAGCTGCTGTGGCTTTTCTTAAGCTCATTAATTTAAGCATTCTGTTAAATGACCATACGACATCAGCAGAGGTAAAAGCTGATCCATCTTGAAAAGTAACTCCTTGTCTGAGTGGAACGGTAAAATTATCACCACTCCAAGTTCCCATTGCGGAAGCTAACCTTGGAATTATTGGAAGATTAGGATCACTTAAGTTATATGTATACAAGCACTCAAAAACGTTATCTAACACATCAGCAGAAGCACTATCCCATGCATCTTGTGGATCAATAGTAACTGGACCTGCTCCTGTATCGACAACGAGTTTATTTACCGGCGGAGGCGTAATTTGCATATAAGGTAAGCCTAAAATAATATTGCCTACTCCTGATGCTACTAGGGCTACAGCCAATACTATTATAGCTATATTTTTCTTTTCCATATTTTTTTCACAAAAATTTTGTTGTGTTATAAGTTTTTATTTAGATGTCTGTTAAATAACTATTTATTTATTGAAACTTATAAGTATTTTGATTTTTAGAAACTTTACAATATAAAAACGTAAATCAGTTATAATTAGTTTTAGGAGATTTTGAAACTAGCTGAATTAGAGAGAAAAAAAGATATTATTAATTTAACATTAAAAATTATTTTAAAAAAATATAAGAATATATTGGATTATAACCTCATAATAAAAAGAGTAAAAAAGAATCACTCCTAAAATCAATCCAGAAACAATTATTCCTTTATCGAGGAAAGCCTTTTCAGCTCTACGGGCTAATTTTGGTTTTGCGGATGTTAAGTACATAAATCTCATTATAATGTACAACGCAAGGGGAATAGTTAAAATTGAGATATAATCTTTTAATTCAGGAGCAATTGTAGCAAATAAATTAAACTTGATTATCAGGTATAAAGAATATGTCATAAAAATACTCCCCGCAATAAGAATATGGAATTGATCTAATAATTTTTGGGAATATTGGTTATAAATCTTTTTATGTTTAATAGCATTTTCTTTTGTTTTTAAAAGATTAAGATCCCCTTTTCTTTTAGCAATTACTAAAAATAAAGCAACTTCAAAAATCGCTAAAAACAACCATGCAGAAATAAATGTATTGATTAAAACGCATCCTGCAAGGGTTCTCCATATATATCCTACTGATAATGATAATATATCCACAAAAGCATATCTTTTGAATAAATGGTTGTAAAGCTGACCTGTGATGATTATAAGTATTAAAATCACTAAGAACCCTAAGTTTGGAAGGAGAAATAGTAAAAGGAATATAGTTAACACAATTAATATAATTAATATAACTATTGCAGTAGTTATCGATAAATCACCTGAAGCTAAGGGCTTTTTTTCAAACTTTTCAGGATGTTCTTTATCCTTTTCTATATCTCCAATATCATTAATTATATAATTAATTGATGATGAGATACATAAAAGAATAAAACCTAATATTAAGGGAAAATAATAAGAGACGACAAATAATTTTTGACTAAAGAATAGAGCAATAAATATCAGAAAATTTTTATAATATTGACGTATTCTAAGAAGATTTATAATTGCCTTTCCTTTTCTCTTTAGCATAATAATTTATTTAAAAAGAGATTAAAATTAAATTTTATTAATTCTCTCTCTCCTTAAATTTGTTGATCTGATACCAAAAATATTTGACGGTTAGATAATACCAGATAATTAAGCCGGGGGCTAATATTAATGTTGACAAGAGAATATTAGGAGGGATAATAATAAATCCTAAATTAATTACTGGAAGAGGGATTGAAATTATATAAATATCAATCAAAATTAATAACACAATACCACCAGCTAGTACTAAACTCATTATTAATACTATTCCACGAACCCGAGGATAATAGTAATAAAGTAATATTATGGGGAAAATAACAACTATTGAAAAGATTATTAAAAAATAAAACCTCCTACTAAAGAAAGGATATAAAAGTTTTTCACAAGTTCAGGTTCCTTTAGAGGACCTTTTGCTAAAATTAAGCGTGGGAGGGTGATAATCGCATCTTTTTGATGAGAAGCTTTTATTCTATCATCTTCTAAAAGAATAATATCACTTCTGGTTTCTTGAACATCTGAACTCTCAAAAAACCCTCTAGCAGAGCTTATATAATAAAAACTATTAAAAATATGAGCAAAAAGTGCAATAAAAACTACTGCTTCTAAAGAAGTAAATAACCCAATACATGCCAGAGTGGAACCCATAACTAAAGTTCCAGTATCTCCTGGGAAAATTTTTGCGGGATATTTATTAAACATGAAAAAACCAGCAAATGTTGAGATGGCTAAAAGTGAAAACAATACTCCATTCCCTGAATTCCAAATTAAAGAGGAAATTAAAAGAAAAACCGATACGATTAAACATGTTCCAGACCCTTCTCCATTATATCCTTCTAGCATATTGACTGTATTGGCAAAAATAACTACTATTATTGGTATAACAAAAGGATATATTAAGCTTAATCTAGTTCTTCCGAGGATTGGAATAACTGGAGATTCAATATCAATAAAGTTAAAATAATTGGTAA
>JARRLT010000257.1:0-3401 GCA_037386725.1 Promethearchaeota archaeon | reverse complement strand
GATCGCGGCCGCGGCGCCGGGATATATCCGGCCAGGCCGTCAAGGTTTGCCTTGTTTTCCCCTCTAATCCGCGTCGCTAATTGCATCTTTTAAGGCCTTCTGGTCCATTTCAAATAGTGGTTTGCCGTCAGCTCCGGTCAGTTCTCGCCTTTCGGGTGCATACATTCCCTTGACCTTTAGGGCCATGTCCAGGGCCTTGATCTGCGTTGCCAGGGACTCGACCTCTCTTTCGGTAACAACCTTGCCGTCCTTTTGAAAAAACCTCGTGTCTTTGGCCTCCAGGAGCTCCAGGACGGCGGCCTTGCCGCGCACGCCCACCCCGGACCGCGCGATGCCTTAGGTCTTGTCAATCCTGGAAGGACATGACCGCCACGGGCGTGGGCCCGGAGACTGTTGACGGCCAACTCAGGCGGGCTGAGCGACTACTCCCCTACGAAGATCGGGAGTTTAAACGAATCCGATTTATTCATCAATGAGATACAGGCCGAGTCCAACTGATAGTTAATCCAATGATCGCACTGACATTCAGCGCGAACGGGCAATTCGCTCTGCTTCTTCACGATTGTATCTGTCACCGAAAATTTGAAGGAAATACTCATTTCATATTCTAATTTAGATGTTAAAAGCCTTCCAAAGGCAGAAAGAAAACAATTTCGAGAATTCATTAACTATTACTCACAGTGCCCAATATGTGGAAATTATAATCACTATTTTAACCTTAAGCGACTATATTTTAACGAAGAAAATGTAAATTTAAAAAACCAACTCCTTAGATTTATGGATAAAAAGAATAAAAGGAGTTATCATTCAAGTATTAATATGGGAGTACCTTGTTGTTCCTGTTATAAGATTTTCTTTGAAGAAGACAGCTTTTATCCTAGAAATGATTTCATTGATGATTAAAAATATTCAATAACTTTTCCTTCTTGAGTTATTTTATAGTATACTGAACCTTCTTTTTCTTCAGTTTCTATACAAAAAGCTCTTTTCAAAAAATCAATATTGTAAGTGAATATATTCTCATCTGATAGAATTTCTTCTTTCTTAAGAATTTCTAATAATTCTTTTTTTGAAATAGTTACATTCTCGTTTACGATTCTAAGAATTTCACGCCGAATTGGGTGATTTACTGCCTTTAAATAGAGTGAATGGAAATATTTAGATCCGTCTATAGTTTTTCCATAATCTTCAATTGATTTATAATTCTTATAATCAGACTCATCGGGCATAATTTAATAATAAATTTACAAGAAATAACTTTTTCCAAAAAAATTCTAATTTATAATTAAGATTCTTTTAAAATTATTTTACTATCAGCCAAAACTCTTTAGCTGAAATCTATTTAATAATATATATTGGCCATTTTTTTAATACACCTTTTGGTACATTCCCGTTTCTTACTTTTTCTAGCATTTCAGATCGGTTCCTAACGAAACTGACTAATTCATCATCAATTAAATGAAGATTTACTTTGCTTGTAAGATATTTCTTAAAGGACGGGTTGATATCACAATTCTGGAGTAGGTCCATTAACTGATTTTCTTTTATTCCTTGAATTTGACAACTCTTTTCTAAATAAAGATCCCAATTCATTTCAGAATCTCTTGAAACAAATAAAATCGTATCATACTGATAATTACAATATCTACGTAAACAATTAAGTAAATTTCTTGGTTCTATTATCTCAAATTTGTTAAAATTAAAATAGTCTCCTGCGAACATTTTTTTATTTGGTGGAAGGTCTACTTTTTGGGCTATTTTGGTGGGATATTTAATCTCAAACCCATTACGAAGTATGGTTCCACTAATTCTAGGTAAACCCTCTTTACTTTTAATATAGATAAAATCCCCTACATCTATATTAAAAATTGGCTTTCCTTCTTTTTGATATGAAACAAATAATTTTCCTTTATCGTAATTCGTTTTTGTGATAAAATTTTTCTGACCTTTATACTCAATAACGGGCAAAGTTAATGGAAAAACGAACATCTCATCTTTTTGAATACCATTAAAGTCAGTTAATGATAAGTTTGAAGCGAATGGTCCAATTTCTGATCCAACATATAAACTTGTAAATTTTTCTTTCCCTTTTTCCCATCCTAAAAAATCTCGTATGAGATTCCAGGATTCATAATTTAATGAAGAAATGCTGAAAACAAGTGTAGCAGCATCTTTCAATTTTAATGATAATTTTTTATGGAGTTCATTAGTAAATTTTTCAAGTCCTAAAGTTTTAACTTCTTTAACATATTTATTCAAATTGGTTGATTCGTTGAAATCTTTAAAATTTTTAAGATAAAATTCAATTCCTTTACTGAGTCGTACTCTATCAGCCCATTTTAGAATTGTTGCGGCAGGAGCAGATAAAACGGCAATTTTATCCATATTAAGGATTTTATTAAGAACTGAGAGATTAAAAACGTCTTTATATTCATAGAGTAGGTATGATTTTGGTTTTATCACTGATAACATAACTCTTTGCGAAAACTCTGGAGAATACAACGATATATATTTTTTATCCTCAATTTTATTTAATCCATCGAATTTCAAACGTGAAGGGACAAATATTAATGCGGAATTTTGGTTACCCAATCCACTTGATTGGAAAATGGCTTGCATTCCTGGAGCCCACAACCTTTTAACAAGATCATTGGACATATGAAACCATTTAAGTGAATTAAGGTCGCTATTAGTTGTTCCAGAAGTATGACATATAATTAAGGGAGAATCATTTTGAGCTTTAATATATGATTCTAAATTAATGGTTAACTCTTTGGAATTTGCCTCTTCATATTTAAATTTGTTCCATATATCGTCGAATGATGTTAAACCAGAGAGTTTAAATGCTAATTCTTCATATTCTTCTGAACTAAAGATATAAGGCCATTCCTTCCAATCAACAGGTTTTAAATTGGAAAACTTTTGGTCAAAAATACGCTGAGTGGATTGATCAAAATCATAACTAATTTTAGGCATATTTGTTGTATAGAATCCTCTTCTTATATAAAGACTTTTCCTTTATAGGTGTCTGGATTTTAGATAATACCCTTCAATTGAGAAGGATAAGATATTTCATTTTAAATTTAAAAATTGGAATGCATCTGATTTAAAATCTTATTACGTTAGTAATGAAAAAACAAGGAGTCTTATTAAGAAACTTGAGGTATATTTAGTATCCGGCTAATAAATTAGACATAATTCTTACCTCCGGGTTTCGGAGATGTTCAATTATTGTCGCCTTACTAATTCCAATGATTTTTGCTAAATTTTCACGGAAAAAACTTCCAGCCCCTGATGAAGGCTTAACCAAAACATTTATTTTCATTTTTTCGCTGGCCGCTGTTGCAGTTTTTTGGTTTTCAAAAACAAATTTCGTGTAACCTTTTTTCTTAAGAGCTTCA
>JARRLT010000256.1:0-3416 GCA_037386725.1 Promethearchaeota archaeon | reverse complement strand
TTACGTATTTCCCTTTGATTTCATCATCTGTTTTTCTATAAAATGCTCCGGTAGGAATATTCTCTAAGTAAGTGGAAAAGTTATTTTTAGTATTCTTTAGGATAATTGGAAGTACCTTTAATTTCGCACCTGTGGACATCAGTATCAAACCATCAGTCTCATTTTTATATGCAAAATAATATGCTAATGAAACTGCTCCTCCTAAAGAATGACCACATAAAATTATTTTGTTAAGATTTAATTTATTCCTTAATTCTTTAATTGTATTTACATATAAATCTAAAGATAATTCAGAATAAAAATCCGAGTTTCCATGGGAAGGCAGATCGATTGAAATTAGCCTATTAATTAAGTTTAAATTACTCATTTGATTGTGCCAAACTTTTGATGTCTCACCTGAGCCATGTATAAAAACAATAGATGACCTTGTTTCAGATTTGGAATTTTGAATTTCGTAAAATATTTGATTTTCTTGATAAGTTATATAAGGAATAATAAAAACCTCTTCTAAACCAATTAAATAGTAAAATATTTGATTTAATTTAGATTTTAATTTTCTAAAAAATAGTAATATATTTTCTACTTTTATTTAGATCAAATTTTTAAAATAATTAGATATATTTAAGATTGGAGATTTTTGAGAATCATTAAGTTAATATTAGAATATAATCAAACTTATTATTTGAATAAACGATTAAATTATTTTGTGAGACATCATGGTTCAAGTTTATATTGAAGATATAAATAATGGAATTAAAAATGCTGTTTCAATTCTATTAGAGAAAATAGAAAGAGAAAAAAATTCCCTTATTAAAACCTCAAAAGAAGTGTATATAAAACCAAATGGAATTGATTTTAAACCTCACTGCTTTACTTCCCCAAATCTTTTAAAAGAAGTTATTGAATACTTTAAGAATAAAGGAGCTGAAGTATTCATAATGGAAAATTCTACTCAATCTAACGCAACCAGAATTGTTTTCGAAATTTCCGGTTATAAGAAAGTTTGCGAAGAAACAGGAGCGAAACCTATCTATTTGGATGAGGAAAAAACGAAAAAATTTATTTTTAAGGGAAAAAAATCCGTGGAAGAAAATCCAAATGGATATATTCTGAAAGAATTTAGACTCCCACAAACAGTAGTAAAGATAATGGAAAATAGAGATTCCGTAACTTATATAGATTTACCAAAATTAAAGACCCATTCGATGGCGGTTGTTACTTTGGGACTTAAAAATCAATGGGGATTTCCTCAACATGCTGATAGAGGAATAGATCATAATTATAATCTTCATTCAAAAATTGTGGATGTTTATGAATATATTCAACCAGATGTTACAATAATTGATGGTATAGAAGCTACTATTCATGGTCATTATCCTCCAACTGCTTTCGAAAATGAATTGGTTTTAAATTTCAATATTTTAATTGGTGGAACAGATGCATTGGCTGTTGACGTAGTAGGAGCAAGAGTTTTTGGACTTTCTCTAGATGAAGTTCCACATTTAAAAATCGCCTATGAAAGAGGTTTGGGAGAAGGCGATTTGGAAAAAATTAAGGTAATCGGAAAAGATTTAAATCAATATAATAAGAAATATGAATGGGATTTATTACAAAAGTTTCCTGAAAATGTAAAGATAATAAAAGGTAAAGAACTCTTATGCAGGGAAGGATGTCAAAATAATCCATTAGCACTCCTCCAAGTCTTAGCATATGATTTTTCAAAAAAGTTTAAGGGAGATTTCTTTATTATAATGGGAAAGGGATTCGAGGATAACATAATTGATGAATTAAAGTCTGAGGGATACAAAAAAGGATTAGTAGCAGGATTTTGTGCAATTGGCGAAATTGGAGAAAAATTAAAGGAAGAATTTGGTAGGAAGAACGTTTATTATTCACATAACTGCAATAATTTGGCAGAAACCTCCAGTGCGTTATTTAAACTCTCTGGTGTTTCAGCACTTGATCTTGTACCAATTTCCTCATTAAAGTTACTAAGCTTATTACTTTCTGCTAAATTGCATGGATCCAAAGCTCTTACCCCTTCGATTTTCTGAATTTACGACGTAAATTAGTAATTTAGTTATATTATTTGGTTATATACCTAAATTTATTTTAACATCCTTTTCAATTATATTAAAATTATATACAAACAATGATAAATTTGTCTAATAAAATTAAACACTTTTCACAAAAAAGAAAAGATTTAATAACAAAAAATATCTTATTTTTACTTGGAAAATGGGATTAGAATTTAAATTTGCACAGATAAAAAGATTTCTTTCTATTCCTGAAGGGAATCATGAATTAGAAGACAGTTTAAACCAGCGGAAAGAGTCGGCTGATGACAAGCTTCTAATAATGGAAAATGTTTTAAATTTTATCTATCATTTTGCCATGTTTAAAGATATAAAGCCATTTATGAAATCTGTGTTTGTATGTATCAAAAAAACCCTAGAAACTCAAACCGCTTCGATTAAAGAATTTGATAGGTTATTAATAAAAAATGCCTTAACTCGATTTATTCAAGAATATTTAACCTATTCAAAATTATCCCAAAAAGACCAAGTTCTTCAATATCTTTCTGATTCTTTACAAAAACTTCAATTACAGCCTTTAATTATTAATTTAGGTCTATTAATTAAACCAATGTATAAGGATGAGGACTATATTAATAGAATTAAGGGATTTGAGGAAGTTGAAGTTACTTATGTATTAAATAATGACTCTGAAATTCAAATTAAAAAGGAAATTGATAATTGGCTTGAAACCCAAGATATTAGTTTAGAAAAGCAAGAACAACTTCGAATTGAATTAACTGAGAAATTTAATTCGTTAATAAATGAGTGTGGGCTTGATAAATCTTCGATTAGTTGTAAGAATTTGAAAGAAGAAGTGATAGAAATGCTCAATATGAAGCTTACTGTTATATCCTTAATGAAGTCTATTCCTGAAGAAGAATTTAGCCCCCTAAAGATAAAATAATCATTCATTTGTGCAATAACTCTTTTTGTATATTTTTAACAGATAACTGAATCTTAATAAATGAAATTATCCGTAAATAGATCATATAAGAATATTTCTATGTGATTAAATTGGCAGAGTAAGATTATTTAGATCCATAAAAAATAAGAAAAGATAAAGAAATGGTTAGGAAGCTTTATGAAAAGGAAAAGGAAGAGCGGAATAACTACCTTAAAATAACTGAAAAAGAAAGAAAAGAATCATTTGAAAAAAGTCAACAAGGATTAGAAAAGTCTATTGGAGAAAAGGCATTTCGTATAGAACAACGTCGGAAAGCAGATGAAGATCGAAAGAATATTAAACCAGATATGAAGGGAACTTCTGAAAAAATAGAGAAATCAATTGGAGAAAAAGCGTTTCGTATAGAACAACGTCGGAAAGCAGATGAAGATCGA
>JARRLT010000255.1:0-11552 GCA_037386725.1 Promethearchaeota archaeon | reverse complement strand
TATTAATTTATCCTAGTGAAAATTTCAAGGATAATAAAGAATTTATGAGACCAATTAAATACCATCCAATATGGTTTTTGGAGGTTGAAGAAACCGAAGCTTTAGATCACATAGATTTAGAATATAAAGGATACACATTTTTCGGAAAGAAATTTTTAACTAAATCAATTCGAAATAAAAGAAGGGCAGGTTTAAATGATGAAGCTCCTGAAACTATAGTAGTTATCATTTCTCTACCAAATAAACTGGACATTTTTGGTGATGAATTAATTGAAAACATATCTGGGAAAATTCGGAAAAGTTATGATGAGAGGCTGTATGAAGTAATTGAATGCGAGATTGCAAAGGAAGAAGTGATAAAAAGTGCTAAAGTGAAGGAATGTATTGGAAAGGGTGAAAAAATTAAAGAAGATATCACGGAAATGATAAAAAAGACATGTAAAGAATATTTTTCCTCAGTAATTCAGAAAGAAGATTCCTCTTCCATTAAAAAACAAAAAGCTATCTCCTTTTTAGCATTAAAAGGAATTGATGTATCCCATATTTTTCCAGATGAGGATCTTTCTTTTTCAAATATTAAAATATTTGATCCAACAAAAAAAGATCAAGATTTAGTATTAAAAAGACCTTTTAAAATAGGTTCAATTAACATAATGGAAGACAGTCAAGAATTGGAGATTTTAGTTAAAAATCAAACCCAAAAAGAATATAATAACATAAGAATTAAAATAACTCATGTTAGAGAATTTTTTGAAAAAGAAATCATGAATCAAACAATCGATCAATGGTTTCCAGAAGAAGAATTACTCTTTATATCTCCAATCATTCCGCATATACAAGAATATTTATTTTTCATAATTGAAAAAGATAATAAAGAAATATTATTATCAAAAAAGATAGATATTGATCTTTTAAAAAATTAAAATTGTATTAATGGTGAAATTAGATGTCAGATAATAAAATATCCGAGAATGAAATAATTATAAGGAATTATAGAACTTCAGATTACGAAGCTACATTAGAAATTCTACAAAATCTTCAGGATACATTTGATATTGGCTTAAATGAAGAAAAGTGGAAGAAATCTTCCGGTTTAAGACAATTCAAGCCAAATCTAAAGAGAATTACATTGATCGCAGAAATAAAAGAAACAGGTGAAGTAGTGGCAATGGGGATGCTTGAAGCGGTCAAAAACAACTTAGGCCAATATATTGGTTATTTAGATAATTGGGCAACCAAGAAAGAATATATCGGTGCAAATGTAGGTAAAATTTTGGCAGAAAGAGCAGTTCAAATCCTTAAATCTTGGGGATGTGAATCAGTAAGAATAAATTTAGGATATGGCGTAAAATCTCAGAAACTCATTAATGTTGTTGGAAAATTAGGTTTCAAGCCAATAATAGTAGTTTTGGAAAAGAAACTTGAAGAAAATACAAATTTTTAAAATTCACAGTTATTTTCTCTATTTTAATCACTTATTTTAAGTTAACATTTGACTTTTAATTTAATAAGGCACATTTTATTTTTGAAAATAAACGATTAGCATTATATTTGTAGTTAAAATCTAAGCAAGAAGATTATTAAAGAGTAAAAAAATTGAACAACCTTTAGTTAAATGATTATAAGAAGAAATTCGATGATATTATTCTAATTATGTGAATAAATATAAATAAGAAATCTCTTATTATTATTAAAAAAATCTAACTTTTGATATAAGAATTATATTATTTTTTTAAAAATGCATTCTGTAAAAATTAGATGTCCTACTTGTGGAGAATATGGTCAAATCGAGATCAATGAAGATGCTCTTAAAAAAGAAGATCGAGGATTATTAGCTGTAAATATCTCTGAAGAGCTAATTTGTGACCATACTTTCATTGCATATATAGATAAAAATTTAACTGTTAGGAATTACTTTATCCCAGATTTCCAATTTGAATTATCCACTGAAGAAGAGCAAGAAGAAGAGGAGGAATTAGTTCCATCGAAAGAGGAAATTGATGTTGAATTAATAAAATTAAATATGCCGCTTTCACTTCTAACATATATCATTCGGGTTATGTTTTTTAAAAAGAAAATTTTGGTAATTACAGATCAATATTTTCTCTTTGAGCATTATCAAAATTTTTTTAATTACATAACAAAAAATACTTTTAAAATCGGCATCGCATTTTTAACACCTGAAGAATATGATCAAGATCCAGAAGCATTTTATGATTTTGCAACTTTTGAAAAAAAGGATTCTGGTTTTAGTTTTAGATATAAGTTTAAATTCATGGTATCTGATATTGATGAGATTGAAAAAATGTATGAAATAAGAAAAATTGTTCAGAGATTTCAAAATGAACCAGATCCAACAAAAAGTTTATTATTTTTGAAGAATGATATTATGAAATTATATGATATGTGTAGAACAACAGTTAAATATGTCAAAAATAGTCAAGGAGGTACTTCTAGTGCGAAAAAAATTAATAAATATTTAAATGCTAAATATGATACAGAATTAGAGAAATCTTATCTTTATTTCGTTATTGATACATTAAACAATTATTTTAAATCTAATAAGTAATATATATTTTCCTCATATCCTTTTTATTTATTTGAATCTTTCTACATACTAAATTAGGTTAATCAGTTTGAGAATTTAATATAACTAATCCTTTTAATTATTACTTTCTATTGATAAAAAAGTTTATAATAAAAACAATAATATTATATTGGGAACATCCAAATTTTATTGTTAGTTTAAGAAACGATAATTAAGGATAAGTTTATCTGATAATGGAATTTCTAAAAAGTGAAAAATCTGTAAGGAAGATTTTATTTACTGGATTGGATAATGGGGGTAAAACTTCTATTATTCATAGTTTAGAGAGAGAATTTGCGAACATTGCAATAATAAATCCTACAAAAGGAGCCCAAAGGAAGATTTTTAAATTCTTAGATTTAGAAATTAGTGAATGGGATTTAGGTGGACAGTCTAAATATAGAATATCTTACATTAGAAACCCAGACAAATATTTTGATAATACTGAAATTGCTATTTTTGTTGTAGATATCCAAGATGAACAAAGATTTGATGAAAATGAAGATATGATTAGGTTATTAAAACATAAAATGAAGATAAAAATTAAATACAAACCTATAAATTATTACAATACATCGATTTACAGAATGGATACAATTATTACGGCTATTTCTAAAATTCTATTAGAATTATATCCTAAAGTTGAGCTAATTGATAGAACTTTGATGGAATTTGCCATGCGTATTAATGCTGAAGGATTATTGTTGGTAGATAATAATTCTCTTATCATTGCATCTTATTATAATAATGAGAAAACACAAAATCTGATTAAGAAATCATTAATCTACTTTTTGTCATTAAGTGATATATTAAAAAAATCAAATTTATTCAAATCAAGTGATAAGGATTATATTCTAGTGCAAAAATCTGATAAATTTTTTCACTTTAGTGAAGTTATTCTTAATAAAAATTATCCATCATATTATATTCTTTCTATTAAGGGAGGCCAATATTTTTATAAGGATGATATTAAGACATTTACGAAAGTAATGGGAGAGATTATTTACTCATAGAATTTAATGCAAAATTTCTAACTCATTTAAATACATAACTAAAATTTTAACACGGAATAAATATTTTTTATTTCAGTATCAAAAACAAGCATTAAATAAAATTTAAAGAAAGATTTTTAATCTTTGACAATTCAACTTTATATATTATTATAATAGCAAAAAATCAATAAAAATAAGGAAAAATTTAAAATGATCGGAATTAAATCATATGGGGCGTATCTTCCACGATATTTGTTACCTCGCAAATTAATAGGTCAAGCATGGGACTTTCCAGTGGTTCCAGGAACAAAAGCAATTGCTAGCGCTGATGAGGATACTTTAACTATGGCTGTAGAGGCAGGAATTGATTGCCTGACGGGTTTTGATCCAAAAACGATAGATGGTGTATTTTTTGCATCCACAACTCAAGTATATACAGAAAAGGATTCCTCTTCTTTAATTGCAGCTGTTTTAGATTTAAGAGATGATATAATAACTGGTGACTTTACAGATTCACTTAAAGCGGGTACTACTGCAGTAACAAGGGCAGTTGATACAATTAAAGCAAATGAAAATATTAATTCAATTTTAGTTTTAGCAGCTGATATGCGACAACCAGAACCTTCTACTATGTGGGAGTATGGATTTGCTGACGGAGCCGCTGCTTTATTAATTGCGGATGAAGAAAATATTCCTCTCTCTATTGAAGACTACTATTCTGTGTCTGCAAATGTAACTGGTCCTTGGAAAAGACGAGAAGAAGACAAATTTATAAGAACCTTTGAAGTTAAAATGGATGCTAGATTTTATATTGAAAATGTCCTAAAGGTCATAAATTCCATCTTAAAGTGCAATAATTTAAAGCCTGAAGATATCGAATCAGCTTCTTATTACTATAATAACCCAAGAATGCATACTTCGATTTCGAAAAAGATGAAATTTAATAGAGGTGCTGCTCAAAATGGACTATTTTTTCAAATTGGAGATACAGGAACATCAATGCCGTTTATGTTACTAATTAGTGCACTAAGAAGGCCTAATGAAGATGCTAAAATGCTTATGATTGGATATGGAGATGGAGCTGATGCTATTTTAATGCAAGTTAGAGATAAAAAAGTTCTTAGGGATCTTTCGAAATCCCGTTTAGGTGTAAATGGACATCAAAAATCTATGATCACACTAAAAAATTATAACGAGTTTATAGAAAACCGTGAATGGCTTGAAAAGGACAGATATACGAGAAAAAGCTCGGCAGTTACCTTATGGAGAGATGCCGATTCAGTACTAAGAAATTATGGTCTTAAATGTAAGAATTGCGGAACTGTTCAATATCCTATAGTATTTAAGAGTTGTTATAAATGTAGAGCAGATGATCAATTTGAAAAAGTAAAATTAGCATTAAAAGGTGAAATCTTCACATTTACTTTGGATCATTTAGTTGGTGGTAATTATTTAGATACTCCAGTTCCTCGTTGTGTAATTGATCTTAAAGACGGAGGTAGGATTTTATTGAATATGACCGAGATAGAGAAACCAGAAAAGAATGTTGAAATTGGAATGCCAGTAGAGTTAACATTTAGAAAGGAACATGAAGGAGCAAATTTTAAGAATTATTATTGGAAATGTCGTCCCGAAAGGGGGAGACCTTAAGAGGTGGATTAAAGAATGGTAAAAAGAGGAATACGAGATAAAGTCGCTATTGTTGGGTGTGATGCATCAAAATATGGTGAAAGATGGGATGCAAATCAATATGATTTACTTTATGAGGCGGTACATGGAGCATTAGACGATGCGAGAATGAAGAAGGATGAAATTGACGCTGCATGGGTTGGAATTTTCTATTATTTTACGGGTTTATCTGGAGCTACTGTTGAGGATATTTTAAGATTAGATGGAAAACCCATTACGAGGACTGAAAATTATTGTGCTTCAGGAATGGATGCCTTTAGAAATGCGTGTTTTGCCATCGCATCCGGAGCGTATGATGTAGCACTTGCATGTGGTGTAGAGAAATTAATGGATGAAGGTTCTAGTGGACTACCGGGTTTTAAAATCTTTGGTCATCCTGTTTTTCCTACTCCTTCGGCTCCAGCAATGTTTTCAATGGCAGCCACTAGAAGCTTCAAAGAGTTTGGTTGGACTAAAGAAGATTTAGCACGAGTAGCAGTTAAAAATCATGATAATGGAAGCTATCACCCAAAAGCACATTTTCGGAGTAAGATAACAATTGAACAAGCGATGAAAGCACCAATGATTGCGGATCCCTTAGGTCGTTTTGATTGTTGTGCCATGTCTGATGGGGCAGCAGCATTACTCTTAACTACTCCAGAATTAGCAGAAAGTTACGCTCATTCTGATGATTATGTAATAGTAAAAGCAAATGCTATTTCATGTCAAACAAATTTCCCATGGTATGATCCAAATTTTGAATTTACACATTTTACAGCTACAGAAAAAGCGGCAGAATATGCATATAAGGAGGCTGGGATAACCAATCCTAGAGAACAAATTGATGCGGCAGAAGTTCATGACTGCTTTACAATAACTGAATTGATTAATTGTCAAGATTTAGGATTTTGTGATCGCGGACAAGCAGCTGAAGAATTAAAGAAAGGAACCTTTAATTGGGATGGAGAAACTGCAATTAATCCTTCAGGAGGCCTTAAATCATTTGGACATCCAATAGGCTCAACTGGGTGTAGAATGCTTCAAGAGATTACTAAACAACTTCAAGGACGAGCTGAAGGGCGACAAGTACCCGATGCTAAGATGGGATTATGTCATAATCTTGGTGGTGCTTAAAATTTAGAAACATAATAGAAATATTAAAAATAAATATTTTTATCAATGATTTTATTTCTTACTTTAAGTCCTATTCTATGAAAATCTCGCATAATCTTATAATCATATTGTAAAAAATCTTTGAAATTAACCAATTTAATCAATTCGTATAATGATCCTAAAAATATTAGCGGGATTGCATATTCTACATAAGAATTGATGGTATAATTCCTAAATAAACCATAAGGTCCTCTCTGAAGAAACCTTAAAAAAACAGGAGCTATAATCAGATTTATTATAGTAATAAGGAAGTGAAGAAATTTGAATTTTCTCTTTAATAAAAATCTTGCCAACAAGTTTAAACCAAAAATTAAACTTATCGTTCCTATCAATGTTCGTTTTAAATGGTAACTAAAATCTTGAATATCGAAGAACATTAAAAATAAGCCCGATGAAATAATAAATATTATTGAAATTATTTTATAGGGTATGAATATTTTTCTATTTTTATGTTCATCTATTTTTAAGAAGATTTTGTTAAAAGAGCTAAGATTTATGGTCCTCATTGAAACTAAGATTATCAAAATTGTAATGCTTATAAAAAAGATTTGAAAAATCGTATTTGCTCTCAATAAATAGGTATATGGGTTCGAAATGAGAGGTCTTAAAGAATTGTTGTATAACAAAAAGAAAATATGAAAATATATGAGAATTACAATTATATATCTGCTTAAATTTTTGTAAAAGGGATAATTTTCTGATGTTATATATATTTTTGGAACAGAATTTTCTTTATATCTTTTAGCTATTATCTTTGGATCCCCCAGATCTTCTATTGCTTGATTTACGTTTTTTAAAGTGAGAGTACTTCCTTCCGTTGTTTCCAGTAATTTTTGTTTGATATGATCTTTTATATCATCAATTATTTTTTCAGCCTCATTTCTATTTAACCATAAAGGTAATTCAGATTCAAGATCTTTCAAGTATCGTTGAATTTTATTTTTAAGGTTTTCATTTTTATTCATAATTGATTTTAAATCTTTATCAGAAATGCCTTTCTGATGTTTAGGATTCGTTTGTTTCTGGAAAATCACTTTTCGGTTAGATACTTCATTAAAGAATCTTTGTATTACAATTTCTTCTTTTTTGTATTTTAAGAATCTTTTTTTAAGCATTAATAAATTTAAAAATTTAAAGAAAAATATTATAATCAGTATCAGAATTGCTCCAAATATAAAAAAATTTGTTATCAGAGCTCCAGAATTTGATGTATTCAAGTTTATTTGGGAAGAAAACATACCAATCAAGCAGAAAACTGAATTAAGGTTGAAATAAATTAAGATTTGTTGAGACAATATACTTTTTTCTCCTACCAACCCTCTTATTACTAAAATAATTCCCATAAAAATCATAACATCTTTAAATGTGATTATTGGGTTAAAATTATTATTTGTGATATTTGTGTGAATGAAGACGGCAAAAGGAAAATTACCAGTTACTATACCAATCTGGTTGATGATAGATCCAATAATAACTAAAAAGATTCCTGAGATAATTAAAAATCTTTTGTTAATAGGCGATTTCGACTTTTTTTGATTATTATTCTTCCAAAAATTTGGAGATAACTTAGGTTTGAGATCCTCTTGTAGAAATCCTTCTTTTGATAAATAGATGAAATAGAAAAATCTAAAAAATATTATATTAAGTCCTATTAAGAATAAAATAATAAATTCTATAAAAAAAGAATAAATTATCGGTGTGTATGGAAAATATAAATAAGTTCTATAAAAGAAAGCAAATATAGTGACAATAAAAAGAAAAATGATGGTATGCTTATTTCTTTTTATATAAATTGGCCATAATTCTTTAGATATAAAAAATGGGGTATCTAATTCTGTTTGAAATTGTTTGGCAATATTTTTTGGATTTCCCATTTTCTTTATCGCTATTTCTAATTCTTTTAGAGACGGATTTTTACTTTCAGAAATCTCATATGCAGTTTCCCAGATATGATCTTCCATTTCCTCCAAAATATCTTTTAAATTTTCTCTATTCCTTTTTATTTGATGTGGTAATTCCTTTTTAACCTTTTCAAGAAAAATCTCCATCAGTTTAGCTTTTTCATAATTAACATTCATTTTAATTGATTAATTCCTCCACTTTTTAATTGATATCATATCCACAGATTGGGCATAATTTTTTATCAATTTTATTTCTTGAAATCCTGTTAGAACAGTTTGGACAGTAAAAATATCTTTCCTCTTTAATATTCACTTCCAAATTTAGTAAGGGACCCAATGATTCCACTAATTTTGCAAAAAATCCCAAGAGATGATGATAAGTCTTAATTCCCTCTGATGTTATAAAGTAGTAATTTCGAGCGCGACCTCCAACCAATTTTCTTTCATTTTTTAAAATTCCTTCTTTTTTTAACTTTCTTAAAATTGGATATAAGGTACCTTCCTCCAACATCAACATGTTTTTAGTCTTTTTCTTTAAATCCTTCATTAATTGATAGCCATAAACTCCTTCTTCTTTATGATTGTTGATTATAGAGATTATTGATAAAGTTGAAATTCCTCGAATAATCTCTGATTCAAAGTTTTCAACGAAATCTCTAAATTTTGTTGAATTTATTAAAGCGTTTGGATCATAACTTTTCGTATTTTTAATCATATAACTCAATTTTGAATTTTTGAAGTTTTTAAAATATTTTTACTATGATATTCATACTATTAAGAATATTTAAATATTATGATCCTTGCAATATTCTATGTACAATATTAAAAATATATTGTTTCATTTAGTATTCTAAGCCCGATTCTTAATTAGAGGAATAATTAATATTTATAATTTTATGTGAGGGATAACTGAATTTAAAGATTAAATGCCAATCATGAAGTAAAAACAAGTAGTAAATCCGAATAGAATACCTTCAACTATTCCAGATAAAATAGTTATAATTAAACCATTCGGATTTATGACATGAAATCGGTGACTTGCCATAAACCAAATACTTAATGTTATTTGTAAAAATGCCGAAAAAGAAATTATACAATAACCATATAAGAATTAATGTTAATATATTTGTTAAAAATCCGAAAGCAATGAATATTAAAAATAAACCTGAAATTAATTGGACAATATCAATATTGCGTTTAAAATTTATTTTAATAGGGAGATTTTCATTGTTATTTATCTTTGAAAGGTTTAAACTCCTTAATACTGAGAAAGCTCCCAAACAAAAAAGAATGAAAATCATTATATATTTTGAATAAGATAACAAAAGAAACAATAAGTTAGTAAATTCTTTAAAGAAAAATGTTGTATTCCCGAATATATTATCGAAGGGATTATCAATACAAAAATTATCAACTTTTAATTTAGTTATTATTTCCATTGAAAATTAATTTAAATTTAAAATTTAAAATACCACGAAAAGAAAAGAAGTAATTTATAAATTTCGTGTAGTTTTTTATCAAGTAGCTTAAAAAATTTGTAATGATTCTAGCAAATCTCTTAATTAATTCATTATTGTTAGGAATTACAATTAGCTACTTTATATTAAAAAGACTTGATATAAGAATTAGGCTAATTAAGTATATTATTCCTCTTATTTTCATTTGTTCTTTTATCGAATTCAGTTTAAATTATAAGTCTTATATACCTCAAAAAATTCCGAAAGATCCAGTAATGACAATTGTAATCGGTTTTTCGCAATTACTCATTTTTATATCTTTAACTTTTTATATTTTCTGCATTTTACATAAGGAAAAAGATGTTATAGAACTAAAAGGACCGTCTTTATTGGAATTTTACTTGTCAATTATGGATTTAGAGAAGCATATGTTTGTATGTGGATCAACTGGAACAGGAAAAAGCAATTTTGTACAAAATTTTCTTATAAATTTTAAAAAAAGATATTCAACTCCCTTTTTGCTTGTTGAATTTAAAAGGGAATATAATTACTTACAAAATTTTATCAATAATTTAATCATTTTAAGACCCGGTGAGAATTTCTCAATAAACATTTTTAATCCTAAGGGAGTTCATCCAGAAATACATGCTGAACGTATTTTTGATATAATGAAAAGTGGTCAATTTCTTGAAGAATCCGCAGAATTTTCACCTCAAATGCAAAAGGTGATGATTGATATATTAGCAAAAGTTTGCAAGAATAGAAAGTATCAGTCATGGGAAGGATTTTTTATTCAATGTGAAAATTATATTAAATCTCATAATAGAGAAATCCCTATGTTAAGTCAAACTATTATAAGTATTAAAAATCGAATTCGGAGATTTTCTATTGGCCCACTGAAAACAATTTTTAGTGCAAAATGCAATTTCGATATTCACTCATTGTTTGAAAAAAATGTTCTCATAGATCTTAGTTCAATAATTGAAAAAGGGGGTGAAAAAGAAGACGCATTATTTTTCTTGAATATGATTCTTAAATATCTTTGGGATCGAAATTTAACCAACGGAGCTTATAAAACAAAACAAATAAAACATTTAACAATAATTGAAGATGCACAATATTTTATTCCAAAAGATCTTACTAAGCAATCAAAAATTTCTACATATTTAGAAGATATTGCATTACTTCAACGTGGAACTGGAGAATGTTTAATTTCTATTGCCACTCGACCGCATGTGAGTGAAGAAGTATTGGCTAATTGTGGTGTTTTAGTAATTTTTAAAAATCATATGGAAAAAGAATTGCAATGCCAATTGTTAAATCTCAATGAAGAGAAAGAAGATTATATCTCTATGATAGAAATGGGTCAATGTATAATGAGAGTTAATTCTATTAAAAGACCATTTTTAATACAAATACCTTTAAGGAATCGCATTTCTTAATTTAGATTAATTTGCAATTATAATATTTTTAACTTTTTAATTTCCTAATTCTATAAATTAAAATATTTTAATTCTGAGCTTTACATTTCATATCCAAACACATTTTCCAAGATTTTTTACCTTTAGTTTTCCCTCGGTAATTGTCCCTGTTTTATCAGTGCAGATAAAATCAACATTACCGAGAGTTTCAACACTAGAAAGCCTTTTCACTATTACGGATTTTTTTGCAAGCAGAACATATGGGCAGCAAGCCGGTCAGTGTTTTAATTTTAGCGAGCGCGTCCTTTAGTTGGGCGATCAACTGATTTCTTTCATCCTCAGCCTTTTTACGC
>JARRLT010000254.1:0-3447 GCA_037386725.1 Promethearchaeota archaeon | reverse complement strand
TCTACACCAGCGGTCTTTAACTTGCGAGCACCCTTGAGGACTTTTTCCGGATTCGTTCCCCGGGGAGGATCAAGCTCGACGGAAATTACAAATCTTGAATGCAGTTTTTTCTCAAAATCGCTTTCGGGCTCAGGAAAGCTCTCCTTTTTTGCTCTTTCCTCTTTTGTTTTATATGGCATTGGATTCTCCCCTATAGCCATCTGGATTAATTCTAAAATATGATATACTTTCATATTACTTAAAGATAACTTCTGAGCAGTCATTAGAGTTGCTAAACATCCAGCACAATATACACATATAGCATCAGCTCCAGTTTTTTTAAAATCTTTTAAATTTTTAACAGCTGAATTCCTAATTTTAAAAGGATGATAAGCGGAATCAATAGAGAACCCTCCTCCGATCCCACAGCAACGCATATTCTCTTTAATCGCTTCTGCTTCAATTACTTTAATTCCAATTTTTTCTAAAATTTTTCTTGGTAAATTCATATATTCATTTCCGAGCATTTTACTATAACATGATTCCTGGATGGTGACCGTTAAATTAAGTTCTTGTTTAATTTTTATTTTTCCTTCTTCAAATTTCTCCCAAATATATTCTATGTAAGATTTTATCGATTCAAATTTGTAAGTCAAACCATAATTTGGTAACACATTTTTAAAAACATTTGTTCCTGCAGTACATAACACAATTAGATGTTTTGGTTTTAGAATATTGAACCATTTATCTAATCTTTTTGTAACTTGAAATAATTCTTCTTTATAGCCAGTTCGAAATAATGTTTCTCCACAACAATATTCTAAACGTCCTCTTATTTCAAGGGCGCTGAATAATTTGGTTTGAGTTAATTCTGCAAAAGTTATAACGTTACAACCTGGATAAGTAAGTGTTTCAGTCTTAAGTGGTTTTAAACTCGCCCACTCTTTTACAAGATCCTTTGTCTGGTTAGGAAGCCGCTCCATAACATAAGAACGAAAGTTTGGATAATGCGGATAAAATGTCATATAATATTCCCCTCATTTTTTTAATCCTTTTTTTGTATCTTCCTTATACCATCGTTCTAAAATTAAACTTGTAGGATGAGCGTCTTGAGGACAATAAAAATTACATGTAAAGCAACTTTGACATTCTAATAGAACTTTTGACTCTTGTAGATTTATTAATTTTTTAAATTCTTCAATAGCTTTTTCCTTATCAAAATCCATGATCGGACAATTAGATAAACATTCTCCACACAAATCACATTTTTTCGTCTTAAATTTGGAAAAAAATTGAGAATTTATTGGATTTATTTTAATTTCTGATTCTTTCATAAATGAGAAATAATATGCATTTTTTAATTTTTGATATTTTAATAATAGTGTGACTTTTTTTAACAATCTTAAATTTCTCATTAATTTATTTATATTTTTTCTTTAATGCTTGAAATCTTTAATTAAAATAAAAAAATAGCTTGAAAAAATTAGATTATCAAATTTAATTGTAAGACAATTAGGCCAAAAAAGTACAGAAGAAAAAGATTTCCAAGTATTATCCCAACATCTTTTACTCCTCGAGTAGGTTTTTTTGCCTTCCTAAATGTGAACATTATACCAAGAGGCATAAAAAGTATAGGTGCCAAATAAAAATCTTGTAATAGAATAATTCCCAATATTGCTGAAGATAAGGTTCCAATTGAAAAAATCCAAATAATTCTCTGACATGTTTTTAAAGAAAATCTGTTTATTAACGCCTCATTATCTATTACTTCATGGACAAACTGGGCGGTTACAGAAAATAGAACAAAAGCAACTAGCATCATTAATTCATCAATTCTAAATAAGAAGATAGCTGCATCTATCTTTATAATAAGATAGGGTAGGATAACATGTGAAAAGACCAAAACAAGATTATTTATGATTGGGATAGATTTTAATACAAAACAGTAAATAAAAACTAAAAAAACTATACTTCCAAGGAGAATAAGATTAATGAAATTATGTAAGCATGTTCTGATTAAGAGTGTGATTCCAAGAAAAAAACTTCCTAATCCAATAGAGAATAGTTCTCTGGGATGATATCCCTTAACTCGATCTTGAGTTATTTTATCCTTTGGATTTTTCATATCATAATAATCATTCCACACATTACCAGTTATTCCAAGAAAGACAAAGCCAATTATAATGTCAAAATGGCTAAAAGGATTTAAATTGTTCAAATATATGGCTAATAATACTGGAATTAAGACACTAAAGAGATAATCCAATCGCAACAATTCTAATCTTTTTATCATTTTTAAACCCGATCTAATTAATGTAAACTTAATTTTCTTAATAAATACAATATAAATATTTAAAACTCGTAAATATTATGCAATATCTAATATTTTAAAAAATTATCCATCTTGATCATGAAAATACATAAAAAAATATTATATCAATTAAAGTTAAATTGAATAATTTTAATTAATTTTATAGTTAGATGTAATTCAAATTTAAGATTCTTAAAATTATGCCCAATACAGATCAAGATGATTCTAAACTCCTATTAGAACTGGTGGCTTGTTCTAAGTGTGGAAACCCTTTTATGAAAAATCCAGATGAGGATGAAGATATATGTGAAAATTGTATTAAATTAGATATACGCAAAAGAGAATTACAATTGGGTGTTTTCGATAAAGTTATTGAAGTTGAGAATAAAATGGAAGATTCTATAAACGAAATGAAGAATCAATTAACTCTTGCGAAAGGAAAATTTAACAAAGAATTCTTCATAGATAAAATTAAAAAAAGATCAGAAGCGCTAAAAGAATCGATTGATTTAATAGAGAAAATTGAAGAATCTAATGATGAAGAATACATCGAACAATATAAAGACCTTTTTGAAAAAATGAAGAGAAATATTTCATAGTTTCAAAATTATTGTATTTTTGTGATCTGAATGTAATTGTTATGATTTAATGGGGAATATTTTAATTATATTTTATCCCTTTTAGAAAAAATTAAGCCAATATTCATACAATTTTGTACTCCATTAATTCTTGCATCTATTCTCATGAGTTTTGAGAGTAAAAAAGCAATAACGTCCCAGACTTTTCTAAACATTAAATTATTCTTGTATCGTTCTCGTAAAGATATCAAACCTTCTTCAGTTTTTTGAGGATTTTTTGCTTGAATGCGGGAGCTTTCCTTACTTACGGTAGTGTGGGAGAAATTACAGCACCCGGACAAATTAGAATTGAGGAATTAAGAAAAATAATTGATAAATTTATGTAAATCGTTAATTTTTATCGAAAGTATAGCCACAGTTCCCACATTTTATTTTCTTTTTATAAACAGGGGCACCTTGCATAGAATAATATAGAACTTGAGTTTTGTCGGGTTCTTCATGTAGTTTACGGGGGTTCTCTTCACCACATTTCTCGCATTTAAATCGTTTATATTCGGTCATTTTTAATCTCTTTATTTA
>JARRLT010000253.1:0-3448 GCA_037386725.1 Promethearchaeota archaeon | reverse complement strand
TATAATGCTCGCTAGACAGCCCACAAGAATTTTAGAGAGAGCTATGGATAGATATATAACAATTTTTGAAAAGAAATTTGAGAGAGAATTAGACCTTGAAAGCACTGAAATTACTAGATTTAAAGAAGCAGACGAATTAATTAAACCTATATTTCCATTCCTAAAGATTGAGAATTCTGAAAATAGTTAAAATAAACTAAATTTTGTAATTCGATAAAAAAAGATTTTTTTAATATAATTATTCTTTCTTCCACCAAAAAGGAATTTCTACAGATTCAAAATGATCGAAATCATATAATAAAATCTTATTATCTAAGAATGTGAATGCGAATCCGCTAAGAAATGATGGCGTATTTTCTCCTGTGTTTAAGCCAAACCATCCTAATCGAAGTGACATTACAATAAAATCATGAGAGATATGGATATCAATTCCATTTTTAGGAGATTCATAAAACTTGTTCCATATTACTTGTGCTGCTCGTTTAGCGTACTTTTCAAATGGAAGAACCATCGTCTCTGGGAATAACCCCGCACTCCAACGATATAATAATTGGTTTAAAGGATATTTTGTTGCTTCTCTATAGAAGTCTTCTCTAGAAATTTCTATATCATATAATACATCTAGTACACCTGAATTTTCGGAATAGACATTATTTTGATTCAATCCTGTAATTATATCTTCCGCCGTTTCCTTACATCTTTCAACTTTACTATAGAATAATCGAAATAATCTTTCATTAGGCAGTTGTTCTCCAAATTCTTCTGCAATTTCATGTCCTAAAGGCGTTAATTTATCCTTTTCATGTTCCATTAAGTTATTTGAATTATATCGATGAGAATGACGCATCACTACAATAACTTTTTTATCTTTTGGAAATTGATCAAGCCCCTTAAGTAATTGATAAGCTCGATGTGTCCATTCAGAACTCGTCCATATGTTCGTTTTAATCATTTTATTTCAAATCTTATGTAGAATCGTAATTATTGAATAAAATTGGAATTCCAATTGTTTCTATATTACTTAAAATTGTATTGTATTTAAGATAAACCATTGAATTATAGATAGTTCCTATTTTTATTGTTTTTAAAAGAAAGGACCGATAAGAATTATTGATATTTGATTCTATTGAGAGTTAAAAAATTTCAATACATTTAGAAATTTTATATCTCCAATATTATATTCTTCGTATATATCTGAAGTATTAATCCCTAAAATCATTGATTTTATTCCTTTAAATTTGGCAATACGCATTACAGGTAAATAATCTTTATCGCTACTTACAATTACAAAACCTTTCAAATTACATCTTTCAAGAATTTCCACGGCATTTGCTATAAGATAATTATCAATATCACTGAAATGTCCACTCTTTGGTATTTTTAACATATGAAAAATTTCAAGATCTTTATTCTCATAACATATTTCTTCTATTGATTGATTAGCAGGATATAAATCATCACTTGGTTTCGAGAAATAGCGCACTAAATAATCTTGGGTAGTATTGAAGTAGTTATCTATGAATTCAATCAGTAATTTATGCGCTTTTATTATGACTTGTTCAAAATTATGAGGATAAAGTGAATAAAGGGTCCGTATAAGATTCGGTAAATCTACTAATATGATTACTTTATTATTATGGTCTTCAAGAAATTCATTATACTCATCTTTTTCCATAACTAAAAGAGGCATTTTCCCATTATCTTGAAAACCTACAAAATCTTCTTGTATTTCTAAAGGTTCCTTTTCCGAATCAATTAGTGTTTCTTCTAAATTTCCAGATTCAAGCTCAAGCACTTGTGAAGAGGATCTTTCATTCGAATTATCGTTGAATATTAATTTATTCTCCTGATCCTCATAATAAGTAAAATTTGGAATTTCTCCTTCCCATCTTCTAAGATTTACATTATATTTATATGGATTATCAAATCTTCCACACATTTTACCATCACAAGTAAATATTAAAGAGATACTATTACTATCCCCAATATGAATATCTCGTAAATAAGGTTCATTACAATATTCACAATAAAGGTTGAATTCATATTCATTTTTAATAAAATCTTTCAAAACTATAAAATGCTCCCCAACTCTCCAGCATTCTTTGTTCCAACATTGATATTTCGTATAATGAATCGTTTCTTCAATCTTATAAATTTGATTCTTATTACATGAGGGGCATAAAATCTTTTTTACATTATATTTTTTAGCTGGATCCTCATATTCCACTTCTGATTTTAAAAGAAATTGCATTTTTAGAAAAACCACCTTTAATTTGGATTAATTTAAAATTGAAATGAGTATTTGCCTTAATGATATAAATACCAACAAACACCGTTAATCTTTACATTATAAAATGAGTATACCAGTTATTTAAATCTTCATTCCTTAACAAAATTAATATCTTAATAATCTATTTAATACACGACAAAATCAAGAGATTATATAATGATATAAAGAGGATTAATAGTAAAACTTCCAATCTCGCCTTTCCAGTTGATTCCAGAATTTTTTTACATATTCCTCGGTACTTTTATCCTTATCCATGTATTTACGTAAGTTAATCCAAACTTTGTCATTTCCGAATCTAATAACAATAAATAAGGCCATTTTTTGCAATTCTTCATTTTCCAAGTTGATAAAATTTTCAACACAATATTCAGCCATGTCTTTTAAATTCAGATCAATAATAACACTAAAAATCATTTTCTTCTTTTCTATAAAGTGATCCAAATCTTCTTCATTTTCTTTAGGTTTAGTTCTCCTTAAAAAAGAGATAAATTCTTCCCGAAATTCTTCCCATGTATCCAAAATATCCAGATGAGTATTTAAAAATTCTCTAACAAATTCAAGTTGCCATTCTTTTGCTTCATTAATGAACTGGATAAGCTTTTTCTGATCAAGAAGTTCACTTTCAGTAAGAGCAATTATTAAATCTGTATCATTCAATTGATATTTTCTAACATTATCCATTACTATTTCTTGCCAATTAGGAACTTGATTTTTAAGTATTATAATTGCTCTTAATATATCTCCGATAAAATGTTTGTTGTTGATATCATTCAATTTTGTTAATAAAATTGCCTTTAAGCGATCACTTGTTTTATAGCGATTCGCAATAATACTTAATGCTTTATAGGGTCGCTCTAAATTCTCAAGAAAATCCATAGTTTCAGTTTCAAGATCTAAATTCAATTTTGATGCAACTTCTATTATTGAATCTTTAAGAATCCTTTCACTTGTTTGATTAGAGGTTCCCGTTGTTTCGCTTAAAAACTTTTTGAAAACTTTTTGAACTTTTTCTTTATGTTCTATTTCAGTTTTTTGTCCAAAATTTTCAAAGGCTTTAATGATATGACGTCGTGCATAAAGTTGATGCTTTTTGGTTTGATCAGCAAAATTTAAGAGAAGATCTTCTACTCTTGAATCTGGAGATTGAGAAAGAACATC
>JARRLT010000252.1:0-18525 GCA_037386725.1 Promethearchaeota archaeon | reverse complement strand
AACCCTTTAGATACATTTGATTCTATTTTATATTTTATCAAAAATCTATATCAAAAAGCTAATTTAGTACACGGGGATTTATCCGAATTTAATATACTTTATCATAACCAAGAACCAATAATTATTGATATTTCACAGGCTGTTTCTATTCATCATCCAAAATCACATTTTTTCCTTGTAAGAGATATTAAAAATATTTTCTATTATTTTGAAAAAATTGGGGTCGCTACCCCAGATCCTGAAGAGTTTTATTATGAAGTGATTGAAGATTAGAAGATTATAAACTTCAAAATTAAAAGATTCATTTCATAAGATATATTAAATTATAATATTAAGAAATCAAATGAAATAATTTTTAACGATGAAACTATGTTTAAAGTGAAAAAAGCAAGAATAGGCGTATTGATTGGAACCAATGGAGAGATTAAGAAGAAAATTGAGGATAATTTAGGTGTTATTATTGATATTAATAGTAAGACAGGAGATGTAGAAATTAACCCAAATCTTGAACATCCAAATTATGATCCCATAAATGTGATAACCGCAAAAAAGATTGTGAGAGCTATTAATAGAGGTTTTAATCCAAAGAAGGCAGAATTATTGGTTAGAACAGGGTATGAACTTGCTGTTTTTAATCTAATGACAATTTTAGGTAAATCAAGAAAAAGGATTAAAAGAGTAAAAGGTAGAATTATTGGAAGAGGTGGCGAAATTAGAAAAGCAATTGAAAAATATGCAGAATGTTACGTGTCAGTCTATGGAAAAACTGTTTCAATTATCGCTAACTTTGATAATCTCGCAATAGCCAGAAAATCCATAAATATGCTAATTAGTGGAGCACCACATCATACTGTTTTAAGATTTCTCGAAGATAAATATAATGAAAAGAAGAAGGAACAATTTCGACAGATGTATAAACCAGAGTTTTAATAAAATAGAATTTCTTAATTATATAACATTTTAAACGAAATTGTAAAATAAAATATGAATATTGAGAATTTGTATCTTTAATCGTAACTCAATTCTTCAATATTAAATATCTCATCCGAAAGTCCAATTTTTTCTTTAGAAATTTTTGGTTTATATGTTGGATTATTATTAATATTATTAATTTCAAATTGTTTTCCGAAAATTTGTGGAGATTTAATCCCTGTAATCAATAACATTACCCTTAAATATCCTTGAAATTCATCAGCAACTCTTGCGCCCCAAATCACCATAGAATCATTAACGTCCATTTTCTGTGAGATTTTTGCGGCTACAGAATTTGCTTCTGCTAAAGTCATATCATTTCCACCACAAATATGAATTAATGCACCTCTTGCACCAGAAATATCTACATCTAAAAGAGGTGAATTTAAAGCATCAAAAATAGCATCATCAACTCTATTCTCGTCCCCACAAGATTCTCCGACACCAACAATTGCAACCCCGCCAGTTGTTAATATTGTTCTTACATCTGCATAATCAAGGTTAATTAAAGAAGGTAAGGAAATTGTTTCAGTAATACCTTTTACCATTGTTGCTAAAACTTCATCAGCAACACTGAAAGCTTCGATAATTGGCAGATCAGGGGCAATTTCTAATAATCTATTATTATCAATAACAACTAAAGTATCTACAAATTTTTTTAATCTTTCTAAACCTTGTTTAGCATGACCAATTCGTCCAATTTCAGTACTGAAAGGTAATGTAACTACACCTACAACAATTGACCCTTCACTTTTTGCAATTTCTGCAATTATAGGAGCAGAACCAGTCCCAGTTCCACCACCTTCCCCACAAGTAATGAAAACTAAATCAGAATCCCTTAGTACCTTAACTAGATCCTCGCGAGATTCTTCTGCTGCAGCCTTCCCGACTTCAGGGTTTCCTCCAGCACCTAAGCCTCGAGTTAAATTTTTTCCAATCAGTATTTTTATATGTGATTCAATCATATCTAAATGTTGATGATCTGTATTCACGGCAATACATTTTGCTCCCTTGATTCCTATTTTCATTAGTCGATCAACCGTATTGTTTCCAGCACCTCCGGCTCCGACTATCTTTATATTGGCATATCCTATATTTTCTCTGTCTGGTCTCCTTATAGCTCTTTTTTTCGCATTTTTAATAAAAGATTCCATTTAATCACATACATTTTCAATTTATTAATAAGTATGAACTAAATAGAGAATTAGAAATTATATAATACGGAGAAGATACGTAGATCAATATCTAAAAATTATGTTAAAGAGAAATCATGATTTTTATCAGGGTCAAATATCACTCTAAGATCCTTATTTTCAATAAAAATAATATTAGGAAGTTTGTAAGGGAATCTGTTAGAGAAAGTTAGACAATATGCACCCACATTAGTTATCAAGACATTATCTTCTATTTCTGGATCAGATGTGAAGAAATAATCTTTTGCAAGCACATCTTGATCGGTTGGGACAATTCCAGCTATTGAAATCTTATATTTATGAGCTTTATCTAGCTGAGAGATATTATAGAATCTTAAGGAACACCGAGCAAATTTCGGACATATATGATTCCCAACATCTAAAAAAATCCACTCATCTTTGAAGATGTTTATAATTTGGCTAATATAAGCACCAGCATCTCCTACGAAATATCTTCCTGGTTCAAAATAAACAGATTGATAATATATTCCAGATTTATCCAGTGATTTCTTAATATTCATTGCTATATCTTTTAAAACATGTTTTGGCATAACCGTAGCTTCCGGAAACCCCCCTCCTAAATTAATATTTTTAATATGTATATTATTTTTTTCTAAATTCTTTAATGAATTTATTAGTGCGACTAAATTTGACTTAAATTGATTTAGACTATTCATTTGTGTTGAAAAATGTGATAAAATGGTCACAAGATTAATATGAGAGCAGGAATTTAAAATTGATTTTAACTTTTTACTGTTTTCTCTATTAATACTAATTCCCAATTTACTTTCGTATTTTTGAGAATTAATTCGTAGGCATATGTCTTGAGTAACGTTTAATTGAGCAGCAAATTTATTCACTTTTTCTAAGTCATTGTAGTTATATACAATACCTCCAACATCGCATCAGTGACAAGCATCGCTAATAGTATCTAATTCTGCTCCAATATTCGCATCTTTAATTGTTTTACAAACTTCTTTGAGAAAATTAGCTTTAAAAGAATAAAAACACTCGAAATTATTGAAGGTTTCATTAAATACTTCCAAAAACATTTTAATGTTATCTTTAATACGATCTTTAACAATTATCATAAAAGGAGTTTCGAAGTTATCCAAAAGGGTATCAATTGGTATTGAATTAATAAATAACTTACCTTCTCTTTTTGTTAAGTAAGGATTACCAGCAATTTTTTTCATAAAGAATCACATTTTTTGTTTTAAAAGATTTTGGTACATTTTATGAGTTTTCTGAGCTATAACTTCCCAAGTATAATTGGTTTGGACTTTCTTCCTTCCATTCTTACCTAACTTCTTTCTAACTCTCTTCTTCTTCAAGAGATAAAGAACTTTCTCTGCGATATCTATAGGATTATCAAATTCAACGAGTAAACCATCTATATTAGTTTTTATTACCTCAGGAGTTGCACCTATATTTGCTCCAATTACTGGTTTTCCAGATGCCCATGCTTCTAAATATGCAATTCCAAAAGCATCACTCCTACTTGGCATTAAATAAATCTCACTTTCTTTAAAAGCGGTTAATTTGATTTTATCAAAATATCCTGAGAGGTTATCTGGTGTAAAATTAATTATTTTTGCCTCTATTTCTTCCTTGATTTTTGATAATTCTCTATTAAATGCCATCGTTGGTGGTCCAATAAAAACAAAATATACTTTTAAAAAACTTTTTCTTGAATGAGAAGTCCTTATATGTTTTTTTATGAACTCTATCAAAGATTTTGAAATCTACTCCCATTGGAATCACTTCAATGTTGGAGGAAGGAATATTTAACTTTCTTAATAATTCTCTCTTTTCGATTTTTGTACAAGCAACTAATAAATCAAATTTTTCTAGCACTTCCAATTTTTGGGGATCGTTATATCGGGGATTAGAAAAATGGAAAAAAGGAGTACAAACAGCTGGGATGTTTAGTGCTTTACTTAAACATAAAGCCATAACTAAATTAAAATAAGGATAAAAAGTTGTATGAATTAAATCGATATTTGGGACCTCTTCATTCAAAATAGTATCAATAAAATTATCTAAAAATGGGCCATTTAATATGAATTTTTTAACACAACCGTCTGATAAATTCAATTTTTCAAAAGAGGGTAAATCCCGAATTAATTTTAATTTTTCCTTGAAGGATTGGGTATAATCTACTGAAAACCGTTTTATGGGGATATTATTAACTCGATTGTAATATTTCTCTTTCTTTTCAATAGTTTTCCCTTTTGAATTCCTTAATGCTTTAAAATCTATCGCATTTGATGTTATAACTTTAACATCATAAGAGTGAGACTTCTGAAATATTTCTGCTATTCTTTGAATATAGAATTCTGCTCCAGAAATTGCGGGAAAATACCTGGTTGGGATGTATAGGATATTATTCACAAATATCGGAAAGTTCTATTTATTAAGTATAATATTATATAAATTGCATATGTCAAAAGATTTTCTAGAATATTTAGGGGAAATTGTGGAGAAAAAAGGGGTTATTGATGAAGAGATAATTAAAATTTTGGATAAAGCATTAAAAGATGGTTCAGAAAAAGTACTATTGTCTATTAAAAGAGGGATAACTAAATATATTTATCAACCCTCCCAGAGAGTCCTTTGGACGTCTATGGGAGAAAATAAAGAACACATTATATATCCTAAAATGTACTGTAGTTGTAATGATTTTTATAAACAAGTGGTAATAAAAAGAACAAGACCCTATTGCAAGCATTTAATTACTCAAGTTATTTGCGAAGTATTGAATCAATTTGAGACTATTAAATTAGAGGAGAAACAATTTAAAGATATTATTGATGATATCTTATTAGAATTAGAATTCTAAGATCTCTGCTTTTTCCAAAGCTTTTGATATTAGTTTATTGTAGTCGTAATTTTGTTCAGAACTGAGTACTTCATCAATTTTTTTATTGATATTTATCACATCCATTTTATTAAACCCTATTAATGGAGAGATTTTAATATAATTTTTAAATAGATTATGATAGGAAAATAAATTTGCCAAGGTTTGACTTGCTTGTTCTCCTAAAATATCTCCAGTTAGAATTAAATTCGTATGTTCTTTTTTTCCTATAGTTTTAGCAAATCTAATCATTAATCTTTTACATAAAACGCATGTCAATTTCCGGGGACATTCTCTCTTAATAACCTCTAAATTAGGAATATGAGAAATTAAATATAACTTTAATTTATATTCAGAGAAATTTGAAATTCTTTTAACTATTTTGATTAATTTTTTTCTCATTAAATCTGTATTCGTTGATGAGGTCACAAAGCTCAAAAATATTGGAGTATAACCTTTTTTAATCATCATATAAGATGCTACCATTTTATCAAATTCATTAATAGAAATTTTACGTGCTATTTCTATTTTTTTCTTATATTCTAATTCTTTAATCTTTAAGATTAATTTTTTATTCTTCTTAAGATGTTTTTCTGCATTCTTATATTCATTTTTGAATATCCTTTCAATCATTTCCTTAGAAGATTTTTTTATAATATCATAATGTTTATCAACAAATTTACAGTAGGGATCGATTGAAATCTTAAAGTTAAAAGCGTCTTCTTGTTTAATTGATAATGGATAAGCTTGACAAGAGAGAGGTTTTATCTCATGGACAGTACAACCAATATCATCCTCATAAAAGGGACATCTTTTTTTAGGGTTATTTAAGAGAATCCTATAAGTTAATACTAATATCTTTTTGTTTAAAATATCTGGAAAAACTAAATCTTCAACCACTTGGAATGGTATCTCTCTGGATTTGGCAACTTCAATTAATTTATCAACTTCTTGTGGATAAAGAGGGATTCTTTTATTATAACCACCTTCCACATCATAACAACATTTTCCACATTGTTCGCATTTATAAATTAGATCACTCATAAATTATTACTTTCAAATTTTCTTAGATTTAAATATTAAATTAGAGGGTTAAGTTCCTAAAACGAAAATTGATATTTCCATTATAATTTTTGATCGCATTGATATAATTCTAATTCTTATTATATTTAAATCATAAGTAAGAGAAAATGAAAATGAACCCAATAATTAGATTTAAAGGTGTCTCAATTAGTTTATCTGCAATTGCCATTGCTTGTTCAACTGGAATTATCATAGGTATTTCTGTTAATTCGGTAGCTGCAGTAGCAATCCTCTCGGTATATGTAGGTAATCAACTTTCAATGCTTTCAGTATTACCAAGCTTTTTTCTCTCTGAGTTAATAAACCCAATCTTATTTAGTTCTTCAATAGGAGCGATCTTAACTATATTACTATTATTAATTGGAATTTTAATTTTTAAAAGAAAACAAATCTAATTTTTTCTTTATAATTTTAAAGTTATTTTTACGATAAATTTTCACTCTACACAGATATTACTATCTTTTTTATTCATAGGTTTACCCTTTATTTTCAAAGGATTATAGAATATTCTGTTTAAAATATCACAATAATATTTCAATTTAATATTCTAAAAATTTACCTTAAAAGTAGAGATTTAAGTTAAAGCAAAGGGATATATAAATGTCTGAATCATTTTGTTCTGGAATAAGAATCATCAAACATATGGAGATTAATCCACAAGATTTGCAAAATTGTATAGTGATAATTGGAATGCCTGGTATCGCAGATATAGCGAAATTTGCTGTTGATTCTCTAATAGGGCAATTAGATGCTGTAAATTTCATGGATATAATTTTTGATGATTACCCCGCAGGAGCTATTGTTGACGATAGTCTTCTTTCTGCCCCAAAAGCAGAGATTCTTATTTGGAAGGATCCAAAAAAATTAAGAGACATAATGTTGATCACTGCAGATGCTCAAAGTCTAACACCTAAAGGAATTTATAAAATTTCTAATTTTATTTCAGAAATTATTTCTAAATATAATATCAAGTTGATAGTTGCATTAGGAGCTTATCCAGTTAATGGAAAAAGCTTAAATTCTAAAATTCCTAAAATTTATACAACCTCCACTAATAAAGAGCTATTACAAGGCTTTTTAAATAATAATCAATACGAGAGAATGCAAAAAGGCGTTATAATTGGAGCAAATGGATTGATCCCAACATTGGCTAAAGCAAGATTTAACATTGATGGATTGGTTTTTCTGGCTGAAACGGATAACATAGCTGTTTTAAATGAAGATGTTACAGATCTAAAAGCTTCAATTGCTCTTTTGGAAATGTTAAGAGATTCTTTTACTATTCCAATAAAGAAAAAGTATTCATTAGAAAATATTGAAAACATCACAAAAAATTTACAAAGTAAGCGAGATCAACTCGAAAAAGATTTAGAAACATTCCAAATTCTGGATACTGAAGATAAAAGAAAGTCGTTATACATTTAATCCTCTAATTTTAATTATTTTTCCATTTTCTTTTTATGAATCGTAAATATAACTAAAAAAGGTTGTTTTTAAGCTAAAAAATTACCCTAAAGAATTTTAGATTAAGGAGAAAATTTGTTCATTTTAAGAAAAAACAGCAGAAAAAAATTGTTTTATTTAACTTTTATTCGTTTAATCACATCAGGACGTTTTTTATATAAAATTCTAAATCCGCAATGTGAACATTTTATTCCAGGTAAAGCATTTAACTCTTGTTTACTTACTTCTTTTCCACAACTTTTTCTGGCGCATACATATTTCATTTTAGATCACATAAAAATGTTAATTCAAATAATAAAATGCGCTATAAAAGTTAAATTTTATGATTGTTGATTTATTACCAAGCTCTTTTTATGAGTATTAATTAAAAAAAGACTACGGGATATTAATATCATATCTTAAATGAGTGACTAACTCTTTATAGCGATTTCTAATTGTCGCTTCGGTTACACCAGTAGCTTCTGAGATTTCTCTCTGAGTTCTTCTCTCACCCTCCTGAATAGCAGCGACGTATAAAGCAGCTCCTGCTAATCCAGAAGGTACTTTCCCTGCTGTAAGCCTGTACTTTTTTGCTAATTTTAATAAATTTGCAGCTCTATTTTGAGTTTTGCCTGATAAATTGAGTTCGGCACAAAATCTAGGAATGAAATTAATTGGAGAAGATACTTTTAGATTAACTTTCAATTCTTTAATTATTAATCTATAACAACGAGCTATTTTTTTCCGATCAACAGTGGAATATTCTATAAAATCATCTAAAGTCTTTGGAATTGAATTAAGTCTACAAGAGAGATATAAGGAAGCAATTAACATTGCTTCTATAGATCTTCCCCTTATTAAATTCTTCTGAGCCATCTTCCTATAGATATGTGCTGAAGATTCCTTAATCCCTTTTGAAAAGGTTAATTGAGAGGAAATTCTATCTAATTCATTCATTGCATAGGAAAGATTTCTATCTAATGATTTATTTGTTCTTGTCCTTATATGCCATTTCCTCAATCTATAAACTTCTTGCTTCATTTTTGGACTAATAGGTTTCCCAAATGCATCTTTATTTTTCCATCCTATCATAGTGCTTAAGCCTTTGTCATGTAATGTTAAAGTCGTCGGAGCTCCTACCCTTACTTTTTTATTTATCTCATCATATGTGAAAGCTCTCCATTCAGGTCCAGAATCAATTATTTTTTGAGATAGAACTAAACCGCATACATTACAGATAATTTCAGCTCTTGATTCATCTAGAATTAAATTCACATTACCACATTCTGGACATAAACTAGGATGGAATTGGGAACTAATCATTATCAACCCTTCAAAAGTACTGATTATTAATTTCAGAAAATTCACTTATATCTAAAGAAAAATATTTTGAAATTTAATCAAAACATTTTAATAGGTTTATAATTTCTTTAATTATGATGCGACATTATTATAAAACCCACGGAAGACATTGTTATCTTCGATCTTACAAAACATCTTGTCCTTCTTGCGGTAAGGATGTGTTATATTGGGAGTGTACGCATGGATCTAAAGTCTTTTTTGAATACCCACCATATGGAAAATTAATCCGCCATAGATGTAAAAAATATAAGGGAAAAAGCAGAAGAAAGAAATATAAGATTATTGTTAAATCTCCAAAAGGAATATCTGAGGATCCCTCACCAAGATGTAAGGCATGTGGTAAATATTTTTCAGATGAAGCAAGTTTACAATCTCATATTGAACAACTAAAATCATATGATGCTATCCATAAAGATCTTTTTGCATTTGATAGGAAAGATACATCATCTAATGGATTTTCAAATAAAAAAGAAGAAAAATTTAAACTTCATTACAAACCGGAATTCGGAAAAATTACATTTAAGAAACGAAAAAAATAGATTTTTCAATAAATTTTTAATAAATAAGTTTATAATTATTTTATAGAAAATTTTAATTAGATTTGATAATGTATTTCAAATTATTTACAAGAGGATAAATTTTAAAAAAATGCCAATCGATCCAGAAACTGCTGTATATAACTTAATGCAAAAAGATCCCTCCATTATAGCAGCCGTTGTTTTAACAGGTCAAACTAATATTGTATATCAAACAAATAATTGGGATGTAAGTCCTGACATTGATAAGGTAATCTCCAGTTGGGTAGGTCAAAATGCCCAATTTATTAAGATTTCTGGTGTAAAATACTCTATGCTTCAATGTACGAATGAAAGAATGGCAGCTACATCAATAAAAGGGGAAGGTAGTATCGTAGCCGCAAAAGACGATGAGCATAAAATAATTGCCTACGTTTCTCCTGATGGTGATATGCGTGGAGCGATGATGGATACTGCACGAGCTTTAACTGAAATGAGCTCAAAAGGACCTTATCTTGAGGATGATTCTCAATTAGGGGCAAAAGCAAAACAAATGGGCAGTGCTGCAACTGTCGGTAGCCCCGCAAGTTCTATAGATCCCGAGTTAAAAAATGAGATTCAATCATTCTTAGACTGGATCAGAGATAGTGAGGGCTTAGCAGGATATATCAATTATTATATACAACAAAATAATAGTGAAATAATTTCAGAATTAGCTAAAATCTATAAGGATTTTAAAAATATCTTTAATGTATAAAACTTCAAAATTATAATTTTAAAATGACTTTAAAAAATTATATAAATGCTTTATTTATAAAGAGATTATCTTTTCTTAATGTAGTAGTGGATTCTTTAGCAATTATAATGGTAATTTTTGAATTAACAATTCGAACCAAATTTCATACGTTTTTGGTTGTCGCTATAATCCTTATGGCTTTTAATATCTTTATAAACCTTGCTAACTTTCTATTATCTAAGGGGAGTCTAAAATTAAGGTATTTTATTAGTTCGAAAATGGGAAAATTAGAAAGTACAAATCAAAGAAAAAAGATCCCTCCAAAACCTATCACCCCTGACAATTACAATGAATCTAACAAAAGTGCAAAATTTAAAATAGAGCACCCTACAATAAAAATAAAGAGTAATGATAATAAAGACTTCAATTCAAATGAGGATGTTGATTTAGGAGTTCCAGAAGTTCCTGAACCGCCTAAGAAAAAACAAAAGTTATCAATTGAATCGGAAAATGTATCTATTGATGTTTTAAATAAAATTAAAGAGAATAAAGATAAACAAATAGAAATGATATTAGTAAATTGCGAAAGATGCAAACGGGTAATTGCTGTTCCTGTTCCACACAAATTAGTGAAATCCAGTAATTTGCCTGTTATACCAATTAGTTATATCCACAAAAATGAACATGAAAAAGATCAACATTGTATAACGATTTATATTGATCGCGATTTTGATGTGAGAAGACAAAGACTTTCAGATGTTGTATTCTAAATTAGATTTTAAAAATAGATTAATGCTAAATAACTGATAATTGCAATTATTATAGGAATAAAGCATAGAATAGTCAAAAAAATTAAAAAACTCCTTCTCCATTTTAGATTATTAGGTTTTAACCAAATAGAGCAATTTGGACATCGATTAGCTCTACCTTTAATTTTATAATTACAGTTAAAGCAAGTTGTAATATATCCCTCTTCCTGTTTAGTCGAATCCATTTAAACTCAAAAACTTTGGTTTTAAATAATTTAAAATTTATATGTAATTTAAAATATTTAGTTTTCAACTAAATATTAGACATTTGGTAACTATTTATCTTTATTCGAAAATAAATATATCTATGAAGCTTTTATCGGAAAAAAGTAAAAAAATTAAAGATTCTACAATTTATCTTAAATTATTTAAATTATTCAAATCATATCTTTTATTAATATCAGACCAGTCAGAAATGGGGATCGGAGATGTTTCATTGAGTACCCCTTCCACTATAGAAGGTCTTAAAGCAGCATCATCATCATTTCATCTGTTTGGTACTGATAAACAGCTATTAGGTTCCATTATCTCAGAAAAAGTTGCTAATAAATTAAACAAACCCTTACTCCTATTATTATTTATTAAAAAACAATATAAAGAAGAAGATATAGCAAAACCATTACTCCTTTTTATTAATGATGTGTTAGATGAAATTGATATTGAGTAATATAATTAGATGCAGAGAGAGGGATTTGAACCCCCGTACGCCTACGCGAATGGATCTTGAGTCCATCACCGAAGATCGAGTCTGACCTCTTTATTTTCAAGACTCATTGACCGAGCTTGGTTATCTCTGCGGCTTAACAATAACAAAATAGTTTTCTGTATTAATATTAAAATTCAATTGCCTAAAAAATTTATTTTTTTTCTGACCTTTTTGGTCGGATAAGTAATTATCTTTACATTCTTGACTACAAAATTTGTTATCGGTAGGCATAGCTTTACCGCAAATTGGACAATGTTTATGTGGGCCCCACTTTTTTTCTATCTTGCTTTTCCATGACGATTTAGACATATTTAAAAATTCCTTTTAGAAAAAAGTTTAACTATAATCGATAAAAAGTAGAAAGCCTAAAAAATTTTATTAAATATTTTCATTTCTTAATGATTGTTCCAAAATTATTTGATTCTTCATTCCACAACCGTTTTAGGTAATTAAGATCTCTTCCAGATATTATATGTACTTGTATATTACATCTTTTTACCAATTGTAAAGAGACAGCATCAAATATTCTGTACTCTCCCGCAGCTGCTTGTTTAGAATTTACTGATTGGATGATTAAATTCTCCAATTCTTCATAAGTTATTTGATTAAGAAGTTTTGCGTTTTTGAATTTATTTGGATCTTTATCATAAATTCCTTCCACATCTGTCAATATTATAATTTTATCTGCCTTAATGAATTCCGCAACTTCTACAGATACAGATGTTGTAGATTGCCCAGGTTGTAATCCCCCCATAACTATAATTCTATTAAAGAGTAAGGCTTCTGACAATTCATTAAAAGATTTTGGAATATGTGGATAAGCTTCCTCACCTAAATAATAATTAAATAATAAACAATTTAACCTTGAAACCTCGATACCTATAAGATCACCAAAAGTTTCAGTTTTGTTAAATTCTCTAATTGCATTAATATATGTTCTTGCAATCTTCCCTCCACCAATAATGAGAATTAATTTATCGATATTTTTTCTTTTTTTCATTTCAGTTTACCACACAATATTTTTAATAAAACTTATTTAAAACGCATTTAATATATAGTCTTAAATGCAATTAATACTTTTAGCATCATAATTTTAATTATCTATTGATTTTTCTTCTTATTATAATATTTTGATTAGTAATTATTTATGATAGCTGAGAAGAATTCTGTTACTGTAACTATACCCCAGAGAATTTCAGGTTTTTTTGAAATTGTAGATAATCCAAAAATAAATATGAAAGGGATTCAGAGGGAAGAGAAAATTGGATCGAGAGGAGCTGGTTTTAATTTAACTGCCTTTGGAAAAACTACCATAAAATATGAAAAGTTAAATGATTCTATGGTTTCTGAATGCTCCATATTTATCAATGGAGATCAATTGGACCAAAGTGCAGAAACAACATATTATATCTTTGATAATATTAAATCTTTCTTCAATTATCCCTTTAAAATTACCATCCATCATAAATTTGACTTACCTGTAGGTTGTGGATATGGAGCTAGTGGAGCTGGAGCATTAGGAACTATTTTTGGATTTAATAAATTGTTAAATTTAGGTTTATCAAAAAAAGAATGTAGTAGAACTGCTCACATTGCAGAAGTAGTTAATAAAACGGGATTAGGAACTGTCTGCGGCCAATTACAGGGAGGATTATGTGTTTTAGAAGAACCTGGGTTTCCTTGTATGTCACATAGAATAAAAATTCCAAAGGATTTGAAAGTAATATGTGGTACTTTTGGGCCGATTAAAACCAAATCCATACTTTCTGATCCAGATTTGAATTTAAGAATAAAGAAAGCAGGCCAAAATGCTATGAAAATATTGAATCAGACACCAAATATATCAACGTTCATGAAAGTTTCAAAAGAATTTGTATATAAAACAGAGATAATGGATATCCTTAAATTGTATGAAACTAAAGAACTAATAACTCAGCTAGACGGGTTAAATACATATGGAGCAAGTATGAATCAGTTAGGTCGTTCCGTTTATTGTGTATGCAATCATGAAGAAAAGAGAGAAGTATTAGAAATTTTCGAATCATATAAACCAAAAATTAAAACTTTCATTTTTGAAATTAATGAGAATGAGCCAATTAAATTCCTATAAATATGAAAACGTATATTTGTTTTAAATGTCAAAAGTTAGAGTATCTATAGATTCATATTCACAAATCCCAAAATTTAGTCATTAACCTCATACCTAGATTTAAATGTCGAAATTCTGGACTTACATAAAGAAGGTTTAATCTAATTTTTGGAAGTATGTTTTCTAAAGAATCTACATCTTTGCTTACATCTTCAGCAATTAATATTCCTATCAGAGTTTTTCTTTCATAGGCTGTTAAAATAAAATATTTCTTATTCATAAATTTATTTCTAAAATCATCTAAAAAATCAATATATTCTCTTGCACATAAGCTTATGTCGAATAAATCCTCATTTTCAGCAATCTTTACTTCAAATTTTGGTGTCTTCGAGTCTTTAATCATAATAAATTAAATTAATTAAGTAATTCTTTTCTAAATTTATCAATTAGATCAGATTTTATTTCTCCTTTTAATCTATCAAAATCCTCGCAAACCGCGCTCCGAATGCCAATTATATCAGGACTGAGTTTCTTTATGTTTTTTAGATCGCTAATTTTCAAGCTTCCTGCCAAAGCGGTCCCAATCCCATAAGATTTTGCTTTTTGAATGAAATCAGTTAATTCTGACATACCTAAGAAATCAAATAGTCCTTTCCCATCTTTAATGAAAGTATCTAACATTGCAATGTCTGCTCCAGATTTTGAAACGATAGTAGGTATCTGCAAGAAAGAGGGTGCATTCTCCATTCTTTCATAATCAGCATATCCCGCTGCCACTATTTTTATTCTTCTATTAAAATCTCTGACTGCTTTAACTACACTTTTCATTAATTCGACAGCTTCTTCTAATGTACAAGGGCCCTTCAAGCCCACTTTAACTATGTCTGCTCCAGATACGGATGCACCTAAGGCAGCTAAAGAAGCACTTCCTGGTAAGTGAGGAAAATCACCAATTGTTGCGCTAAGTAACTGATTATTTTGTAATGGAATTAATTTTTTCATAGCACTAATAATCCATGGAAAATTTGCCCCAAGCGATCCTTCTTTTGGATTTTTACAATCGATATAGTCCACCTTAGAGCTAACACATATTTTAGCTTCTTTCAAGTTTTTTGGACTTACTAGTAATTTGATTTTATTAGGCATAATGCGATCATAAGAAATAATTGTATAAACATAATAAATCTTTTATATTAGTTTAATGAATTATCTATATTTTTAACAAATTTTCAAATCTATCCTAAACAAATTTATATAAATACTTTTATTAGATCATTATTATAAGATCACAAAAAAATTATTGATAGAATAACATTTAAAACATAATCATCATGTCTCCAAAGGAAATTACTAAACTAGATATCACGGAGGATGTTTTTAAGGAACCTATTGAAGTAATAAAAAATTTATCAGCCAATTTAGATATAAAATTCACTAAAGTCATTATTAAGATTACTACTGAATCAAAATCAAAATGCTCTGTATGTGGGAAAGATATTGAAATATTTGATCATGTAATTAGTTGTCCACTGTGTAGCGCCAAAGCTCATAAAAACCATCTCTTGGACTGGATAAAAATGAAACATGCTTGTCCTGTATGCAAGAAATCACTAAATGTTTCCAGCTCTGGAAAAATTCTGGTTGAATAACTTAATTCATTTTTTCAATTTGATTTTTAGATAATGTTCCATCATAAAGTGCGGTTCCAATCCCTACTAGTATATTCCCCTTAAATTGGTTTTTTATCTTTATATAAATGGGAGGGATCCCACCCATTTTCTGGCCTACTCGATATAAGTCAAGTAAGATTATATCTTTTACACCCAAATCTCCTAAAACTTTGGTGAGATCCATTGGATTTCCATTTTTAAATTCTTTTATTGGGGATAAAACTCTTTTATCATACATATCAATACTGATAAGAATATTTTTGGGACCATATATATCAAGAGCTTTCTTGATTAAATCAAGATTATTTATTGTCTCTATCCCTAAAATCAATTTATTTATAGGAATATTGAAGATTTGTACTATATTTTCTTTATCTCTTATCCCAGGATCAAGTAAAATTTTGGCTTTTGTTTGATTAATTATTTGTTTAATTTGATTTAGGTTAGATCCATTAAGCATAATAGAATTAAGATCTGCTATATAAATCTCCTCAAACTTGAATGATTCTAACAAGACTTTAGAAATTTTAATTGGGTTTGATGAATTAATAAAAATTGGTTTTAGAGGTTTATATTTAGCACGTTCTCCTTTAATCGCGTGAACTGCTGTGGAATTTAATAAATCCAATACGGGTATTATTCTGAAATTCTTCATTTATATTTTAATCCCTTTTATTATAAAACTTGTGGACTTAATAAGCCAATTTGAAAAAGTAATATATTATAGTAAAAGTAGTATTCCATAAAAATTTCTTTTGGTTTTAATTAACAACAAATAAGGATCTTTTTAAGGAATTAATTCTAGAATCTATTTTGAGAAGAATTAAATTACTTTCTGGTTGAGCAATTATGAAAACTGAAATATATATAAAACGAATTATCGAAGAAACTGGTTTAAGTAAAAAAGAAATTGAAAAGTTAGTAAATGAAAAAAAGACCGAATTAAAAGGTCTAATTTCAGAGGAAGGCGCTCTATTCATCATTGCAAAGGAATTAGGTGTTGAAGTTAAGGAAAATCAACAGTTTTTAGATGAAATTGAAATTAAAATCTCAGATATCAAACCGCAGATGAAAAACATAACATTAATTGGCAGAGTGAAACAAATCAATAGAATTAATAAATTTAAAAGAAACGATGGCAGTGAAGGAAGTGTTGGTTCTTTTTTACTACATGATGATACAGGAGATATCCGAGTAGTGTTATGGGATGACAAAACAACTTTAATTAAAGATCCTAATTTTGATATTAATGAATTAGTTAAAATTGTAAATGGTTATGCTAAGGAAGGGAAATATAATAATATTGAAATCCATTTAGGTCGTTTAGGTAAAATAATTCTATCTCCTGAAGACGTAAATTATAAAAAATTTCCAAAGATCGAATATAAAGCAAAAAACATTAATTCAATTAACCCCGAAGTGCACGATTCAGTATCAATAGAAGGAAAAATTATTACTAAATTTCCTGTAAATAATTTCACAAAAAAAGATGGAAGTGAGGGTTCTGTATGCTCAATTAAAGTAATGGATTCTACAGGTTCTATTAGAATTACTTTTTGGAATAGTGATATAGAAAAAATTAAGAACTACCAGAGTGGAGATTATATTTTCATAAAAAACCTAACACCTAGAAAAAGTAATTTTAATCAAAATACCATTGAATTATATGCGTCCTACAATACTTCTATTGAAAAAGTGGATAAGGAGTTAAAGGTTAGCGGACAAGGAGTAGAAAATATTTCAGACCTTCAAAATCAAAAAGGTGTAGTAACATTTAAAGGAATAATTACTTCAATAGATAACTTAAAGCAAGTTACACTCAAATCTGGAGAAGAAGTTAATTTATTGAGCTTTACAGTGAGTGATGATACTGATGGAATTAGAGTAACTTTATGGCGTGAAATAGCCGAAAAATATGTAGATCAATTAAAAAGTGGCCAAGGTTTGTTATTAGAGAAGGTTATGATTAGATATAGTAATTTTTCTGATAGAAATGAAATATCCCTTATAAAAGAATCAAAAATAAGTTTAAAAGATCTTGAAATTAAAAATTTGAAAGAAATCGAGCCTTCTTCTCAGAAACCAACAACTAAATTCTCAAGAGAATATACAAAAATTAATGAAATTACCTCAAAAGGATTTTTTGAAATTAAAGGTTTTATTCCTAAGGAATTAAATAATATCACAATTTATACTGCTTGTCCTCAGTGTTATAAAAAAATAGAAGATTGCACATGTGATACACCATCTTCCCCAGAAGAAAGGATGATATTAAATACTTTACTAGATGATGGGTATGGAACGATTCGTGTTACATTTATCGGAAAAAATATCTTCTACAATTATAGGTAAAGATTTAATTGTTAAAGGAAAATCGAAATTCAGTGATTTTTCAAATAGATATGAATTGATTGCGTATGATTTTAAAGAAATTAATCCTAATGAGGAAGTACGAGAAATTATAAAAGAATTAGAATTATAACAATGGAGAATGAAGAAGTAACTATATACCCTCTAAATGCCTAAAGATTATTACGACTATACCATTAAAAATTTCATTAATATTATAGGAATAAGAGTTACATTCAATGATATATTTTTGATTGCTTATTATATTAAATAATGGTCCTTTAAGAAATCATACATATGTGCTGATGTTACATCATCTTTAAAAATTAGGAAGTTTGGATAGAGAATATGAATGGGGACTCTTGATGAAATTAGAAATTTTATACTAAAATATAAATACCTCAAAAATATCTTCCTAATTACCTTACAAGTAAGACTTTATTTAAGTTATTAATATTTTCAAGTATATTTTTAAATTTATTCTCAAAATTCTCCGATGAAAATATTTTTTCTGAATAAAATGGCCAGTAACCAATAAGAGTCATTCCTTCCCCTTTTTTATTCGCTAAGAGAAATCCTTCTTTTTTATCATTTTTGTTGTATTCGAGTAGAATTAAAGAAAAATTTGTATATTTTGATACTACCGAAATTGTCGGACACATCACGGAATTGTTGCAGGAATATTAAAATGAATTTGGAGACAACCGTTGATATTCAAATAACTTCTGAGTTTTGATA
>JARRLT010000251.1:0-3485 GCA_037386725.1 Promethearchaeota archaeon | reverse complement strand
TTTGTTGACATCTGATATACAATTATTTAATTAAGAATTTAGATTTACATTTTGTCGATTTGAGTAAAGAGAATTCTAATTACTTCATCAGGATCATTTTTGAATTTGAAAATCCCTTCTTCAAGAGAACCATCAATTCCTTCGGCTGCGATTTCATAGATTAAATTTTCTGCTTGTTCATCGGCAATATTCATAATTTGAGCTAATTTACTGATGGGAATATTCCCTTGAAGTTTGATAAGACCTTGGACTCTTTTTTTAAGACGATCTTTGTCAATTCCTTCTGTGGGTACTTCTGTTTCCTTATATATCTTAGCTTCTTGCGGTTTAACTTTTTGTGGCTTTACTTCGACACTTGCTTCAATTTTTTCTCCTAACTCTTCAATTCCAGATGCTTTAACCGCTTTTTCGATTTGTTCTCCTATATTTTCGATATCTTTCAAATTTCCCTCTGATAATGCTTTTCCAACTGCTCCCATTGAAGTTCGGATTAATTCTGAAACAGAGGTTTTTAAATTGTCTGCCCAGTCTTTCCAATCATCTTTCATTTCACCAGGTACAGAGATGTTCATCCTTTCAAATTTCTCTCTCGCAGCTTTTGCTTTTTCTTTCGATTCTTCAAGATGCTCATTTATTTTCTCTATTCTTTCCTTAATTTTGTTATTAACTGATTTCAACCTTTCTCCTATACTCTTTAGATCTATTCCATCTTTTTCACCTTTACGTTCCATTTTTTCCTTTAACTTTTCATAGTTTTGTTGTATTTTTTCTTGCTTTGCCCTTAATTTATCCTTATTTTTTTCAAATTTGTTTCTGAATTTTTCATCATATTTCTCCGCAACATCCTTATGACTTTCCTGCTCCTCTCCAATTCCTTCAAAAATATCTTCAAGTTCATCATTAATATCGTCTTCTAGATCCTCCAATTCATCTAATATGTCTTCTTCGAGGTCATCAATTTCTTCCTGCATTTCCTGTTCTTTTTCTAACTTTTCATAGTCTATGTGGTCATCAAACTCTTTATCAGGATCCGTATTGTCATTATTTTTATAACTCATCTTTTTTCCCTCCATTTTTTATTTTTGATTTTTCAATAAATTTATAAAAATTAAATAACACTTTTTCTCGGTTATCTGTAAATTTAAAAACTCCTTCTTCTAATTTTCCAACAATTCCCTCTCCAACCAATTCGTATATTAGGATTTCTGCCTGATCTTCTGAAATCTCGAGAATCTGAGAAATTTCTTCAATAGAAATATGATTTCTTTCTTCGATTATCTTTTTAAATTGCTCCTTTTTTTGATTAATCCAATCTATGTCACTCTTCTCTTGATCCATTTTATTGATTTTGTCTGATGGTTCTTTAGATTCTTGTTTTGTTTTCTCTGTCGAAAATATTTCATTCACTTTTCTCCCGAATTCACCTCCTAAGATAGAACCAAGCTTTTCAAGTTTTCCCATTTTCTCAAGTTTCTTTCCTAACTTTTTTAATGCTTTTATTTCCTTCATATTCTCAAAACCTTTTTCGGATTTTTCTATATATTCACCAAATCGCTCTAGGTCACCGATAATATCCTCGGATTCAGAAATCTTAGTAAAAATTTTCCCTGTTGACTTCATTATATTATCAACTAAATTCGAGATAGAAGATCCAAAATCTCCAATAGAATTACCCTCTTCTTTATTGTTTGGTTCCTTTTGATTGAAGTTGGTTGATTCTGATCTATCATGACTCTTTTCTTCAAGATTTTTTCTCTCATCCTTCCGTTCATTTCCTATTTCTTCATCATTTTGGTTTTCAAACATTTTTTTCCCTCCTACTTTTTTATTTTTTCTTTAATCCTTTTTCAATACTTTTTTATTTTGATTTTTAATTTATAAAATAAATTTTTAATTTGGATTTATTTCCTCCTCAATTATACCTGAAACTTTCTTTTTTGCTAACAGTTCGGCGCCTCGTTCTTTCAAAATTGATGATACGCGATTTATATCCTTTTCGATGAAAAAGATTGTAGCAAACCACATTAACGCTCCAATAGCTCCAAGACTCATTGTTATAAATACCGTTGACTGGTAATTTCCATTAAGTATTAATAATAGTCCACCGGCAATGATCGGTCCAGTCCCGCTTCCTATTAATTCTAAAAATTGATTCGAGGAACTGATTGTTCCCTGTGCTTCCGGTAAATTTACCTTCTGGAGTATTGGGGATTGGTTTATGCTATAAAGACCTAAGACAGATCGAACTATGAATGCTACAATTCCCATTATCCACATCATCGGATATTGGAAAAGCACTAATATATTATTTCCTTGAGTTGGGGTTAGAAGCGGTAATGGCAAGAAAAATACCAATATAAACAAGATATAAATGGTCAAAATTGAAAGGATAATCAAATAGACCCTATTCTTTACACTTTTTTCGGCTAAATAGTCTGAAAGTTTTCCGAAAATTATAGCTCCAAATACTCCTGCTGGAACTCCAAAAATGATCATAAATAAACTTGTGGACACTTGAGAGTAGTTATGGGGTGGTGATTGAAAATACGCTACCAATAGAAAATCAGGAATCGATATAACGATAGTTGTAAAAATACCTTCTAAAAATGCAACTATGTTTGTAGGAGCAAGAATGGTAGATTTTATTGTCTCTTTATTTAATTTATAATGATAATGTGTAGCTTCATCTGCTAATACGTGTCTGAGCTCGTCATGGTTGGCAGCGCGTTTATATTGCTTTCCTTTCAAAAGAATAAATGATGTTGCGATTGTTCCGGCCCCTGTAAGTAGAAAATATACTCGCCAATAACCCGCTTCAAAACTAATTGCGGCTAATAACATCCCACCTAATTGCAATATCTGCCAAACTGCTGTAAGTCCTCCAAAAAATCGGGAACGTTCTTTATCTTTGGTTGCGTCATTCGCGTAGGAGTTGATTATTGGCCATAATCCTCCGCTAAAAAACCCACGGATGCCTTGACATACCAGAAAAAAGATATAGGTGGTCGTTGTTAATCCTTGAGGAGCAAAACCATTTAGAAATAATCCAAATCCATAAAAACCAGTTGAAATCGCAAATAGCATTATTCGGGAATATCTATCGGCTAAATTTCCAAATAAAATTCCCGAAAATGCCATCATATATGTACTTAGTCCGATTAGGATACCTATATCCAGGGAATGAAAGCCATCTAAAGGCCATATCAATATCGAAATAACATACATGTTGATAAAAAGGACTGAAACCGTGAACGCTCGCGTACCATACGAGACAAAACAGGGCCATGTCCTTTGGATTATCTTACTGAAACTTGATGTATCCTTTCCTGCTAATTCGGACAATTTTGGTTTTATTTTTTGTTCCTTTCTTTTTGGTTTTTCCATTGTTAAACTTCTCTTTTTTTCTTTTTAATTTTTAATTTTTATATGATTTTTATTTTTATTTTTTTGCGTTGCTTGGTGCTTCATTTTCTTTTTTTGGAACC
>JARRLT010000250.1:0-3996 GCA_037386725.1 Promethearchaeota archaeon | reverse complement strand
AACTTTTCATTAAAACACGCAAAACAGATAAAGGATCCATCTTCTAAATGGACCATATCCTTTTGAGCTCGTATCATATTACACCTTTTACATTTTTGTTTCATTGTTAGGATGCTTTCATTTACAAGTAATATGAGGTATTACTATTAATCTGTAATTTAGATTTTAAATCTTTTACCTATTCAGAATTTTAATTCTGAATAATGCCTCATTCCTTATAGAGAAAATAGAATGAAGTAAAAATTTAATAAAGATTTTTATATCAAAATTCCTATCTTTCTTAACTCAAATTCTTAATTTGAAAATTAAATTTCATCAATTAATTGGAGGTACTATGTCGTGGCTGTTGTTTATATGCGAAAATTGGAAGAAGAACCCGATACTTATGAAGAAAGGTTTACAAGCTTAACAAAAGGGATAAATCTTGAAGTATATGAATGGATTCTTGAAAATGTGAATTCAACCGATGCTGTATTAGAAGTAGGATGCGGTCCAGGAACACTTTCTTATAGAATGGCAAAAAAAGGAGCAAAAGTTCAAGCCATTGATAAAAGTGAAGAAATGATTTCGCAAGCTAAGAAAACTTACTTAGAAAAGGAGGCTATATCGATTAATTTCGATGTGGCATCTTCAGAGGGATGGTCAATCCCAGAAGTAAAATATGATAAAATAGTTTCTACATTTATGTTATCCGAACTCCGTCCTTTTGAGCAACAAATTTTCCTAAGAAATATATGGCAATCCCTAAAGAATAATGGAAAACTGCTTATTGCGGCAGAATTCGTTCCAGAAAATATGTGGAAAGTACCATTTAATATAAAACGATGGTGGTATCGTAAAAAGCTTGGTCGTTTGAAAAAAAGTACCAATCCGTTAAAATGGTTTAAGAGTTACTTAGAACCAATTGGATTTAAAATTAATTCTATAAAAGCTTGGAATCATGGAGCTATTCAAGTAATGGAGATCGAAAAAGTAACAAAAGAAGGTCAGAAAGAACCAGGATATTATCGTCCAAAGAGAGTCAATTATAAAGGGCTGAAATCACAATTGAAAATTTATAGATGCATTTTTACCGGACAAGTAGATAAAGTACCTATAGAACCTGGAATATATCAATCGGGAGAATCAGATGAAACCTCACCTATAATCGTAACTGCAAATTATGTATTCACTTATATAAAGGTAATGAGGGCCTTAGAGGGAACAGATGCGTGGGTGTTATGTCTTGATTCGAATGGTATAAATGTATGGTGTGCTGCAAGAGGAGGTGATTTTGAAAATAAGCAATTATTAGAAGTAGTGAAAGCAACAGATATCGAAAATATTACCGAAAAAAGGATGCTTATTCTTCCGCAACTCTCAGCGGGAGGTGTAGATTCTAGAGTACTTCCAATGAATTCTGAAGAGTTTCCATTTAAAATTAAATATGGACCTATTTGGGCTGAATATCTTAAAGAATATTTAGAAGAAAAACCGAAAAGAAAACCATTAAAGATGAGATTAGCTAAATTCAGTTTGTCTCATCGCATTCGGGCAGGAGTTACTCATATTACCTTCTTACTCAGAAAAATATTTTCTTGGCCATTATTAGGTTTATTACTTCTATTTTTAATCTTGGGGTTCATCAATACGTCTTGGTTCAGTAAATTATGGTCCATCCCCGAAATTCTCTTTTGGGTTGTATTTTCTAATGCTGTCATTAGTATCTTTTTTCCATTATCTAAATTTACCAGAAAATTCATTATAAAAGGTATATTTTTCGGAATAATTAATGTTGTACTTTTAGGAATTTTTACATGGTTTCTACGTTTATCAGTTCTCTATGTAATTCTGAGTATAGTATTGCAATTTTGGATTGCATTTTTCTCAACAATGTCTTTTAGCGGATATACAATGAGTACTGATCCTAAAGAGATACAAGAAGAATACCTTACCTTTAGAAAAATTAATATCCCCATAATGATTTTAGGAATAATTCTATATCTCATCGGAGTTATATTCTTTTAATCCAAAACCAATAAAATTAAATTTTTACGCAAAATATTTTATTTAAGAAGGTGTAGAAAAAATATGAGTAAATCGGTTTTTTTGAATCAAGCTGTAAAGTTAAAACCTGTGAAAGTATGGATCCAACCTGATATGTGCATTTCGTGCGGAAATTGTCTTGAAGTTTGCCCATTTGGATTACCTCATATTGATAATGAGGGTAAATACTTCATAAAAGACCCAGAAAATTGTATAGAATGCGGAGCATGCAAGAAAAATTGTCCTACATTTGCTATTGTTATGAAAGAGCAAAAAGGTTGCGGTTGTTTATGGGATGCTAGACAAAGACGCAAGAATCCCAATTCTAATTCTTCCTGTTGCGGTTAAACAATAATTATACTACTTTTTTGATTTGATTTTTTTATCTTATTTTCTTTCAAAAGTCGCTCAATTTTAAAAGAACGCAGCAAGGATTGACCAAAACTTGGAATCAAATAACTTTTTAATTGGATTATTTTATTTTGTTTAAATGTAAAAAATGAGATAAGAAGGTTAGTCCAAATCAGCCAAATTTTTATAAGGGAGAGAAAAAATTAAGCCAATTCATTTTTTAGGCTTAATAGAGGGCGAAATCCAATGTGTTGGCCGATTTAGAAACATTTCCTCCAACTGTTTAAGTATAATGAGGTTTAGGATATTAAAAAGGTTTTAACTAAATTTCTTAATTCGTGCTAGCGTAACAAACAAAATTTATCATTTTCAATTTGAAGCCATAGAAGGGAGACTACGCATTAAAACTAAGAAAAAATTAATTGAATCCCAAAAATTTTTTACAAAACGAGTAATAAAGATGGAAAAGTTTAAATAATTAAATGTGGTTATATTTAATTAAATATAATTAAATCCGATTAAAAATTTGTGATGTGAAAATTTAATGACTCAAACGTGTCAAATTGGAAAAGAGGCAAGAGAGTTAGACCAAAAAAGAGTAATTGAGCGCATGAAATTAGAAAAAAAGTCCCTCATAAAAATTGGTTTCGCATTAATATTTTATGCTTTGATGATGGGTATATTCATTATTTTCATGTAGTAGGTGAAGTATTTGGAACTCATTTTATGGATAATAATTATTGCATTTTTGTTTGAAACAATGGATTCCGCCGCCGGGATGGGTTTCGGTACAGGACTGTCACCACTTTTGCTTACTTTTGGATATAGTCCCTTACAAGTTGTTCCAGTTTTATTAATTTCAGAAGCCATAACAGGAGTGACTGATGCTGTATTTGATCATGAATTGAAAAATGTACATTATTCCTTTCGGCCTTTAAATGATACTACAAAAGTATCGTTCATAATCGCTGGATCTGGGGTCGGAGCTATTACTATATCGGTAATTTTAGCTTATTATGCCATCCAATTTCCTTCATATGTAATTAAAAGTTATGTAGCAATCCTAATGTCAACAGATTATAATCCTAAAGCTTTAATAGCATTTTCGGCACTCGCAGGATTTAATAAAGGGATTGGAGGAGGTGGTTATGGTCCTATTGTAACCCTTGGTCAAATTTATTCAGGTATATATGAAAAAAGTGCCACTGCTATTGTCTCTTTTGCGGAAGGTTTGGTCTCAATTGCTGGAATTTTTGTATTTTTCTTTATATCCTATATCGGGATAAATATTGACCTAATTTTGCTACCTTCGATATTTACGGGGGGATTTCTTGCTGCCATTGTTGCTCCTTATATAGTTAGGGTATTTCCAAATAAGATCTGGAAATTCATAATTCCAGTTTATGCTTGCGGTATGGGAATCTTTTTACTTTTAGAACTGATATTTAAGTTTTAATTAAAATTATAAATACTTTTTATTTTCATTTCTAAATCTTCAGTCTTTTTAATTGATATTCCATCAGTAGAAGTCCAATGAATATATCCTCGACGATCAACAAGGAACATATAGATGGTATCTTCGTTCGGGATCCCAAGAGTTTTTTTAAATTTTGTTTTTCT
>JARRLT010000249.1:0-8781 GCA_037386725.1 Promethearchaeota archaeon | reverse complement strand
CACATATTAAATTCAATAAATTCACAATATTTATTTTATTAATTTGTTCAATTTTATTCTTATTTTGGAAACCTGTTTTTGCGGATCCTGTACCCATTGGTTTAGCAGGGGCATCTAGTCCTTTAGTCTATCTAATAATATATTTGATAACATATCCCTTAGTTCAATTTATTGTATTAGAAACTCTTTACTTTAATTTGTTAATGGATTTTCAATATCCTTATCCATTTTTTATCCCTCTGGTTACTATTTTAGGTATTTTAATAGTAGAATTGATTGCTATTGGCATTGAATATTTTATCATATCTTCAATACTTAGTCGCTTTTATGATAACGATAAAATTAAATATCCTATAAATAAAAAATCTATATTTTACTATGTTACTTTAGCCAATATTGCCTCATTTGCCCTTGGAAATATTGCTTGGACATTCCTTAATCCATTATTTAGTGGAGGATATTTCTTTTAGATTATAAATCAATTTTTATTAACTTTTTCTTTTATTTTACGAGAAATTGAGAGAATTTGCTTTTATTTCTATAAATTAGTAAAAACTTGAATTTATTAAAGATACCCAGTTCAAATAATAGAGTAAGGGAGTTAATAATTGATGAATGCTCTATTTATTGTTATGGATTTCAATAAAATTTAATAACTTAACTTATATTAAGTATGAGAATTAAATAATCATTGAATTGATAAAAAATACAAAGTGGTTCTATTGAAAAATAGAGCAATCAAAGTTATCATCAGTGGTTTGGATAATGCTGGAAAAACATCTATTCTAACAGCAATAGATAAAAAATATGACTTCCGTAAAGATATATTAGAATTAAAGCCAACAATTAAAGTAGAGTATCAGAGAACGAAATTTCTTGGCCAGGATGTGATTTTCTGGGATATGGGAGGTCAAGAGAAATATAGAGAACTATATCGAATTAGAAAGGATGTCTACTTTTCTGAAACAGATTTAATTCTTTATGTTATAGATATACAAGATAGGGAAAGACTTAAAACATCTTTGGATTATTTTAATTCCATATTGAGTTATTTTATTGAAAGCGATGAAAAAGTCCCTATTATTGTTACATTTCATAAATATGATCCAGAAATTCAGGATTATGATGAAATTAATAAGGATGTAAATGATTTAAAGAGAAAAGTTAAGAGTAGATACCCTGAATTCGAATTCCTTTTTCAACAAACCAGTATATATGATATCATCTCAATTGTTCAATTAATATCATATGGTTTATCTGTTTTTGATAAAAATTTTTTTGAACTTTCACTTCTTCTTCAATCCCAATTAAGCAAATTTGAATGTTTTTCTCTTATTCTCTTTGATCAAAATGGGATAATTGTAAGTGAGTTTTATAAAGAGATGATTTTACCAGAATATTATATCCGCTTAATAGAATCAATAAAAGAACATTTATTTGTAACCAGAAGAATAGATGAAGAAAATTATAAAGACGATTACAATTTTATTGCGATTGAAAATGAAATGGTTTCACTATTACACAGCTTTGATATTCATAATTTTAGGTTTTATATCTCCGCCATAATGGAAGAAAAAATAAAGAACGACTTCATTCAAGACTTTCCAGATTTTATTGATGAATTAAGTTCAATATTAGAATATTTAGTCTAAAATTCTTCTTAGAATGTAATTAGATTATTAAGACTTCCCTTACTAAATGGGTTGAAAATTTTAAATATAGAGATAATGAAAATGATATTTTAATCTACTCAACATCAAGGAGTTCTTTTGCCTTATCAATAAATTTCTCTTTTTTCTTCCTATGAGCTTTTACATAATTTAATACTTTCTCTAAGCATTCACGCTTATGCTCCCCGCATAATAATTCCCCTTTAATACATCTTGTAAAATCAGCAGCTAATTTTTCATCGTCATTTTTTTCGATAGATTCCAAAGGTTCATTGAAAGTAAAATAACTATTAGGATCTCTTTTAGACATTTTTTCTGAACCATCTAAACCCGGCAAAAGATAATGATACGTCGCAGAAGGTATAAAGAATTCCTCTTGTATAACTTTCCCTCCTTTCTTTTTTTCTTTATAATATCGCCTAGTTAAATCGCGTGTAAGCCTTAAATGCGGATCTTGGTCTATGCCAACGGGAACAACAGTAGGTTGGGAACCTTCCATCACTTGAGGCAAAACTATATCCCCAACTTGTATTAGGGCTGATAGATAAAGTCCAAAATCTTTTTCTCCATAAATGGCTCTCAACATATTCATTGTTACCAATCTACCGACTCTTATAGCAACATCTTTTACCAATGGCTCTTTTGATTGACGATAAACATAAGCATTTTCAGGGTTTAAGCCTGAAGCTAAAATATCAGCAAGATTATCTATAGCATCTTCCTCTGCCTTTTCAAACGGAATACCATTATCTTCATAAGATTCGACATCAGCAATACAGTAATATACTTTTCCACCCATTTTCTGGAATTCGATAATTTCCAATGCTGTGGTCAAGGTTCCAAGATGAAATGGTCCTGAAGGTTTTATCCCACTCATAACTGCCCATGGTTGATCTTCATCAATTGCTTTGGCAATCAATTTGAGATCTCGGTGACCGAAAATTACCTTTCTACGAATAAATCTATGTTTATTGAATTTCGTTCTTATTATCTCATCAAATTCCTCGATGCCAAACTCTTTAATCAATCTCTGATAATCTTCATCCAGTATGTTCGAATTACTCCACGGATCGATCTTAAATCCTTCTGACATTAATAATCATTGTTAAAAATATTAGTATTTAATAAAAACTAAGAAACAAAAAAATATTTGCCAAATTTAATTTTAGTTCCTAGATAATAATTAATAAAGTGTAATAAGAGACTAAACATTTTTAATATTATTTATGAAAAAATAAAATAATTTGATGATTCTTTTTCAACAATTTAAAAAATTTTAAATATTGTTCATACTAATATTTTATATATTTTTGTACCTAAATTGTTCTAATTGGGTTGGAAGAAAATGAAAAAAGAATTAGATGCCATTGACGAAGACATAATTCGGATATTACAAGAAAATGCTCGAACCTCTTACAGGGAGATACAAGATCAATTGGGAATTTCCATAGGGACAATTTCTAATAGAATTAATAAATTAAAAGATAATGACATTATTGAAGGCTATACCATTAGATTGAACAATACCAAACTTGGGTATAACCTCACTTTTTTGATTAGAATCCAAATCGATGGAAAACATACTGAAGAGATTTTAGATTCAATAAGAGATAAACCAGAAGTTTGCTCTTTATTTCATACTACGGGTGAACAATCAGCGGCGATGATTTGTCGATTTAAAGAAGCGGAGGATGTTCATACATTTGTAAAAGAATTAAATGAAAAGGAATTTATCAAACGTACTATCAGTAATATGGTTTTAAAAGAATATAAAAATACTGCCTTTGTTCAAATTTAATACATATAATAGTTATTCACTATGATTTCGGCTTATATTGCTCCAATGATGCTTGTTTTAATCATAGTTCTAATAGTCTTCGTTAAAATGAACCGCTTAATGGCAGGTTTTATAGGTGCAATAATATTATCCTTCTTTTTACTTTATATAGATAAAATTAATACCGTGACGGTTGTAGGGTTTTTACTTGGGGTAGATAATTCTAATCTTCATACAATTTTGTTTATCTTTGGTATGATGATGATAATTACGGTTTGTAAAAAAAGTGGAGTTTTTGTTTATATAGGCTTCAGATTAGTTCAATTTTCGAAGGGGAACAGTCGCGCCATACTTGTAATTTTATCTGCTTTAACATTTATTTTTTCGTCTATTTCAATGAATATATTAACCATATTCTTAGTTATTCCACTTACAATTACAATTTGCAGAATATTAAGAATTAATCCCCTTCCATTTATTCTTTCAGAAGGGATGGTCGTTAATACAGGTGGTCTGTTATTTGTTATTAGTTCTATTCCTAATCTTTTGATAAGTCGCAATATAAATTGGACATTTCCCCAATACTTTTTAGATGTTGGATTTTTTTCACTCTTTCTTTTTTGCGTGTATAGATCATTAATAATGCTTATTTTAACAATAGCTTCTATAATTATTGTGCCCTTATTTAGTACTATTACTATTGATAGTATTGCTTTAGGCGCGGGAGTAATCACCATCCTACTAGTTTTTTATAAAGAATTCAGATCTATATGGAAAGAATTAGATCTTGAATTGATCTTCTACCTTTTTTGTATTTTGTTTATATCTGAAGCTATCGATTATACCGGAATATTAAATTTTGTCTCAGTAGGAATAAGTTCGTTAACCTCTGGCAATAGTGTTATTACTACATTAATACTTTTATGGGTTTCAGGAATACTTAGTTCAGTCATAAATAATGCTCCTATATCTAAACTTTTTATACCTATTACTAATAATCTCTCCACATTAGTAGGCAATAAACGTACTTTATTTTCCGCAGTATCAATTGGAACAACTTTGGGAGAGAATCTGTCAACTATGGGAGATAATCTAACTTTAATTGTGATGGTCAGATCCTATGGAATTGATTTAACTTTTTCTACTTTTATGAAACTAGGAGTAATAATTTCATTGATCCAATTAATCTCTTCAAGTATTTTTTTAGTTATGAAAATTAATGCTTCATTTTTCTTAATAGGGTTTCTTATCCTCGCGGGAATTGTATTTATTTTATACTTTTATCCATCTATATTTAATTTTATTCGTAATAAATTGAAATTCTTAAAAAAAGAATAATTATAAAAAAAAATAATTCTGAACTAATCATATATAAATGATCTCCATATCACAAAATTAAAATAACTTTTTTCATTTTTTAAAGTAATTACTAAAAAGAAAATTAAACAACTTAAGTGAATAAAAATGTCTGTACCGGTTATAGTTTTAAGGGAAGGAACAGAGCAAAAGAAGAAACGTGAAGCACGACAAGCCAACATTAATGCAATGATGGCAATTAAAGAAGCTATCGAATCAACCATGGGTCCGAAGGGGATGGACAAGATGCTTGTTGATTCACTCGGAGACATTACCATTACAAATGATGGCGCTGAAATTCTTGATAAATTAGACATCGAAAATGTTGCTGCTATAATGATGGTTAATCTTGCAAAATCAATTGACAAAGAAGTAGGAGATGGAACAACATCAGCTGTTGTATTTACAGGGAAGCTTTTAGAGAATGCACTTGAATTAATAGAACAGGAAATTCATCCAAAACCAATAACTCATGGTTTTAGATTAGCGGCAGATAAAGCTCTTGAAATAATTGAGGAAATATCTGAGAAAATCACACCCGAAGATGATGATATCCTCCTTAACGCAGCGATTACATCAATGAATTCCAAAGATATTGCTGCTGTAAAGGAATACTTTGCGAAATTAGCTTTAGATGCGGTAAAATACATTGCTCAAAAAAATGACGGAGATAAAATATTCGGAAAAGTAGATAATATTAAAATTATCAAAGCACCTGGAAAATCTTTGAAAGATTCTGAACTTATTAATGGAGTATACATTGATAAAGAACGCGTTAATACTCAAATGCCAGAATCAGTAAAAGACGCCAAAATTGCCGTAATACGAAAAAAATTAGAAGTAGTAAAAGGAGAATACGATTCAGAAATTCAAATCTCTTCACCTCAAGATATTCAAAGATTTCTTGACCAAGAAAACCAGATGTTAAAAGGATATTTGGAATACTTTGAAAAACTTGGAGTGAATATGATTATAAACAGTCAAGATATCTCTGATAAATTTGGTGCGATTTTAGCCAAAAAAGGTATCGCAGCAATTAAAAACTTGGGAGAATCTGACCTTAAGATGGTATTAAAGGCTACTGGCGCAACTCTTGTGGATGACTTAAAGTCATTAAGTGAAAAGGACTTAGGATATGCAAAAAGAGTAAAATTCGAAAAATTAGGGGATGATAATTACACTCTTTGCACTGAATGCAAAAACCCAAAAGCAGTAGCAATTGTTTTGAAAGGAGGTCTTGAAAAAATTACTAATACCGCTGAAATTGCTTTACATGATGTAGTTTCCATCATTGCTAAAATAATGGATACAAAAACAGTTGTAGCAGGAGGAGGTGCAGCAAATATTGAAATCGCTAAACGTCTTAAAGCCTATGCAAATGAAATTAGTGGAAAGGAACAATTAGCGATAAATGCATTTGCGATTGCCTTAGAAGAAATTCCTGCAACATTAATTAGAAATGCAGGACTTGATGTTGTTGAGAGAATGACAGAATTAAAGGCAGCTCACAAGACACCTCAAGACAAATGGAAAGGAATTGATACAATTACTGATACAATACAAGATAATATGAAACATGGCATTGTAGAACCAGCAGAATTAATTAAACACATCATAAAGTCAGGAACTGAACTTTCTAACTTAATTCTTAGAGTAGATCGTATAATTAATGCCAAAGGTTCAAAAGAAGAGTAAGAGACTTTCTTTTTTCTTTTATTTTTATTTAATTCTTAAATTTTTTAAAATATCTTAATAAATATTTTCTTATCTTTTTTATTTTAATTATTTTAATTATCTTCGGACTTTAATTCTTTAGTTTTACTTTTCAAGTATTCTAAATAATCCTCTTCCTTTTTCTTATGAATCTTAATAATTTTTGCTTTTTGAGCAAGCCAATGAGGGCCATCCAAAGAATAAAAGATCATTACTATAGCACCAATGATGAGAAAAACGGCAGGAATAAATGCAAAACCTAACATAATTCCGAGTTGAGCTGAGAAATCTTGAATAGGTTTATCAGCATTAAATTTAAAGGAATCAATTATAAAAAGAAATAACCAATTTGCAATAGAAATCGCCGGTTTAGTTATCAAGGCATTTATCCCAGAATATGTGGTTTCTCTACGTTTCCCAGTCCTAATTTCATCATAATCTACAATATCAGCTATTACAACCTGATTCGTTAACATATAACCCGAAAATCCAATACCAATGATTATAAATCCAAATATTGCGGAAGTAAGAGTCCATCCTGTAAAAAATGTTAATAAGAAGCCTATACTACCTAATAATATCGCAAAAATAAATGTTTTTTTCACACCATATTTTCCTATAAGATTATTAAATACAGCAAAAAATGTAAAAATCATAAGAAATACCAATAAAAGTGGCAGAACGCTTAAAAAACCGGGTAATCTGAGTACATAATCTATATAATAATAAATTGCTGTTGTTAAAATTGTTTGAGCAATAGTAAAGGAAAAATTTGCCCCTTCAAATATCATAAATGGTCTATTTTTAAAGGTTTCTTTTATTCCTTGCAAAATAGGAAGAGTTTTTTCTAATTGAGTATATTTATTCTCTTTTAAATAGAAACTACTTATAAACAAGATTACAGAAGAAATAATACCAATAATGATCATTGTTATAAGAAAGATTTGTGGTGCATTTGGTGCATCAGTTCCAGTTAATAAAAAAAGAGGCAAAATAAAGGAGAATAAATACGAGATTGAAGAAAAAACATTACCATAAATTAGCAGATTAGATCTTTCTTGAGCAGATATAGCCATTTCAGCAGGTAATGTATAATTAATTAAACCTAAAATAGTGAATATTGTATCAAATGCGAATAAAACAATTAAAAAGTTGAAAAAAAGGGCAAGTGGGTTATTTACGTCTACAAATGGTACCCAGCATAGAATAAAAATAATGCCATATATGGGAGCTCCAAATCGGATATAAGGGATTCTTCTTCCATACTTTTCTGATTTTGTGTGATCCTCAATAAATCCAAATAATGGATCGTTGACTGCATTCCAAATTGAAAAAATGAGCCAAGCTATTCCTATGGATATAGGATCTAATCCCAAGATCTTATTATAGAAAAATGAAATGGCTGAAAAGGCAATTTGGGAAGGTAAACCTATCCCCGCACCAAGCCCTCCATATGCGATTTTTGAGCTTAAAGGTAATTTTTTATAGGTCATACCAATATTTCCTATTCTTTTAATTATACATATAAATTTCTTTTTTGATAATAATAAAGACTGACTTTTAAAGAATTGACAAAAAATTCAATATGATAATAATATTACAATTGAGCAGAATATCTCTCAATTGCATTGCAAAGTTTGTATGTCAAAGACCAGGTAAAAAGGAATGCTTATAAATGCAAGATAGATTGATTCACTCGCGAATATTAAAACCGTTCGAAAAGCGATTGCGGATAAATTTGAAATATATATTGGAACACCTGAAGAAGAACCTACGCCCAAACCTACCAAACAACCAAAACCAGCTGGTGAAAATTGGAGCAAACTTGAGCCTATTGCGTACAACTTAGGGAAATATGCATGGATTTTAGCTCTTATTAATGGTATCATTTATATTATATGGGGTATAATAGATATTGTTGGGTATTCAATAGGGAGTTGGTATTTTGGAATTGGAGCATATTTCTTATCCACAGCTATATGGTATCTTATTGGCGGGATAATAGTAATTCTACTTGGATTCTTTGTTGTCAAACCAAGATTTTCAGATAAATGTGCTGCAAAAGATTGGGATTTCCTATTAAATGATGTATTGCTTTTGGGAAATTTTAGATTCCCTAAAATGCTCTTATGGGCGATTATTTTAGAAATCTTTAGTATAGGATGGGGAGGATTATTCATTCTTATTCCCGCAATTTTATTATTATTTTTTGGGCCGAAACCATATAATTGGACAAAAGAATAAGTAGATTCTAATTTTTCTTCT
>JARRLT010000248.1:0-4057 GCA_037386725.1 Promethearchaeota archaeon | reverse complement strand
AACCAACCCATTGCTCCAAGACGATAATTAATCGAGACATATAACAAATTAGACTTCTCGGCTACCGCATTACCATAATAAGAGGGAAATCCAGATGTGCCAATTGAGTTCCCACCTCCATGGATATATAAATAAACTGGTAATTTTGTCTCTGGAGTTTTTGGGCGCCAAATATTTAGATAAAGACAATCCTCTGAACCGGTTGGCCCTATTATCGGCATTACTTGTGCCGCAGAATTTCCAAACTTTCTTGCTTTACGTATTCCAATCCAAGGAGTTGGATCAAGAGGTGCTTTCCAACGAAGCGCCCCTGTTGGAGGACTTGCATACGGAATCCCCTTCCAGCACCAGGATCCTTTATTTGAACAACCAGATACTAACCCATACTTCGTTTGGATAAGAGCATCATTATTCCATGAACCTAGTTTAAAAGTTGTATTAGATGGCTCTAACGCACGAATACGACTAATGTAAGGAGATACCATCCTTTTAATCCAATTAGTTAGTCTAATAAAAGGACTAAATAAATAAGCTAGCTTTATTAATAAACTCATAATTTCAAATCAGAAGCTTTTCTATAAGTTTTTATAACCTTCTAACTATAGGGATAAATAATAGATTATTGCTTATTAGCATATTTAAATACTGCCAATATATCTTCTTTTTCTATGGAAATCAAATAATTAAAAAAGAGGACAAAGAATATTCTTTAAAGATTTAAGTAGCGGAAAATGGTTTTGAATGCGATAAATCATTTAAGGGTTCCCAAGTATGAAGGAAATGATAGATAATACTGGGGAAGCAGGTTGAAAATCTTATTATGCATTTTCTTTTTCTCCCGATAAGAGAAATTTAAAAAATTGAGGCCACTTTTTTATATGTGCTATAATTGCAGGAACATCTTTCTGATACTCAGTATAGGATTGACCGAATCGTTTAATCAGTTCCTTTTCTTCTACTAATAAGATATGTACTAAAAATCCTAAAATGTACAGACTTAGAAAAATAATCGCATAAATTGAAAATTGTATGATTGTTCCTCCAGTACAGATGTAAATTAAACCTGCGTATGCAGGATGTCTGAGAACCGAATAAATTTTATGGGTCTCCACTTTGCTCTCTTCAGGAAAATAAAGATATACTACCGTCATATAATCAATTCCGAAGGTAAAAAGCGAACGTACCATTGTTAAAAAACCTATTATAACAATAATAACACCAACAGTGATTCGAATTTCTTCAAATATTGGGGAATCTATATTAAAAATTGATGAAAGTGATTGTGCAAATATTGAGAATGGATAATTTAACCAAAAAGACGGGTTTAAGCTTCGAATTATTACCAAATTATTAAATCCCAAGCAAATCATCATCACGATACCAAAAAATCCCACAAAAAATATTTTTTGATAAGATTTGGGACCATATTTATTCTTTAAATAATCCTTCCAATACCACATTTGGTATACAAGGATTAAAGCAATAATTTCTACCAGCATTACTCCAAAAATCGGAAAAAGAAATCCAATGGAGTTGGGTATACTTGAATTTAGAAGGATCGGCAAATTATAAAACAAAATTAAGATCAAATATGAAATACATATAGAAATAATAACAGTGATCGGAATTATCGCAAATTTTATACCCTTGTAATCGGGTAATTTTTCCCTAAATTTATCGATTCCTTTAAGTTTCATAATTTAATTTAAATAGAAAGATATAAGGAATTTATGGTTTAGTGTAATTTTTAATTTAAAATACGACATTAATTTTAATTATTTCTTAAGAATTTTCAATGGAAGGCATGATGATTTGAACTCGGAGTTTGTATTGTACGAATAGTATTATAATCTTTCCTATTGAAAAGAAAATTTTTCTCCTATTCTTGTATATGAACATTATTTTTAGTCGCTATAAATTTTTTTAAAGTCTCAGAATTTTTATATGATGCTTCAATATTAGTGTATGAAGATAGGAAACCTTATACTACCCCCCTGAAATTTTTTCTTTTTGATTATTTTATACCTTCTTAATGATATGAATATTCTTATCTCCTATTTTTTTCAAATAGATAGTAGAGTAAGGATCCTAGATTCTCACTCCTTCTTTCATTTCAACATTTTAAGTGAATATGAAATTAAGAAACGTAAAAGAAATTTAATTGTGAGAGATACGAGATGTAAACGAATATCACAAAACGGGACGATCTTACTTTTAGTGCTCAGTATTCGGTAATTATATTGTATCAAATTTTTTATCAAAACCTCTTGAAAATAACCTGAGCATAAGCTTAGCGAAATAAGTTTTCATTCGGTTCACCTTTGTTTCATAAAAAAAGTTTTCTTTATCCTTATAGAAATTATAATCAGCTGGAAATTGATGTTTGGTCTTTTCCGATTGGATTTTAAACGCTTGAAACCACAAGACATTCACAAACGTCGGTGGAAGTGGTTTATCAGACTTGAGCGCCCTATAGAATTTTCGGGACGCCTTTTCAATATCACGAGTAATACTTTTTTCATATTTGGGCTTGAATTTAAATGGAGGTGTTTTTACAGCCAGTTTAGACACCAGATAACTACCTCCCATGGTATTAGAAAGCGATTTAAGTGTCATTTTCATTCCAACTTCACCAGCTGTTATTAACAACATGAGCTTTTGGTTAATATATGTTGGACGATGAAGTGTGTATGCAAACCTGTCCATAAAATTTTTCATCAGCCATGGTACATTCATCGAGTAAACAGGTGAAGCAAGAATAATACCGTTAGAAGCAAGAATTCTTTTCTCAATATCGGCCCGAGAATCCTTCAATGGACAATTTTCCTCACCACGGGGTATACAAGTGAAGCACCCCTTACACAATTCGAGTTGGGCATCTTTCAGAAAGAGATAATCGAATTCTAAATCCACTTTTCTTTTATTATTATTGACAAAAGATTTCAGGTTATTTTCAACTTGTTGAGTGATTCTGTAAGTATTTCCTTTTTTTGGGCTCCCGATAATAGCTAGAACTTTCATTATTTATTCACCTAACTATAGGTTTTTATTAAACTGCATTCAATTCTTTTATTGCATTAATTATACTATAGAACAGTATTCTTATATAAAGTTCTTCCTTTGATCATCTATTCGTTTTTCAGAATTATTCTTGAAAATTATGTGAATATATCAAGGTTATCTGTGTTTTATGAAGAGAATAGAATGAAAGATAAATAGAAGCGTTTATATTTAAATTTTGAATTGATAGTCATTCAAATTAAATTATAAGTTATGTAAAATGAGGATTTTATAGTTGGGAAAGAATTGTAGCACATTACAAAAGTAAAAATTATAGTGGAGATGGACATTGGCGAGAAATTATCGAGACTTCAATGAGATCTCGACCGAAATATAATATAAAGAAAAAAATAATATTAAATTATATGACAGTTAAAACATTTGAATCTGAATTCCATGATGGATTATATATAACCTTTAAAAATTATTATGATTTTGAACATATTGAGAAAGCAATTAAAAAGAATGATAGCACAATATTATTAAAAGAGTAATTGAATTAAATCTTGTGTTGTATAAACATTTACTACTTTCTGTGAATCTTTCAGCTGTTTATCATTCGACCATATTTGACAATTAAGAGCTAAAGCTATATATACTGTATCTTTTGGATCAGGAGATATACCCCGAGCTTTATCCATAAGAGGGAGAATTCTATTTCTTGGAATTATCATGATTAGATCTTTTAGCATTTTCAAATACTGAGAGAATTCTTCAGGTGAGCGATGTGTTTTTTTAAGAATAAGCTCTTTATAATTGGTAAATTCTTCAAATAAGAATTTAGGCGCAAATAGTTGTAATTTTTCATTTGTCAATAATTCTGCTGTTGCTCCCTCTTTTATTAATGCGGCAAATAGAATATTGGCATCCACCACTAAATTCATGAATGCTTAACTCTCATAGTGTTTTAATAAATCTTTACTTACTCTTTTTCCAAGATCTAATGCTTCTTCAGGAGTTAGTTCGCTATCGATTCGGAGTCCTTTCAGAAAGTTCA
>JARRLT010000247.1:0-8381 GCA_037386725.1 Promethearchaeota archaeon | reverse complement strand
TAGGCGAAACTTCAAATAAAGTCTTAACCCATTTAAATTCTAAAAGATCTGCTTGATCTAATGGTATAAGTCTAAAATTATCATATCCTACATCTCTCAATATACGCTCTTGAACACTGGCATAAAAACCAAAGCGACATGGGCCGCAATCTATTGCCATGACGATGGTATCTGCCCCTTTATCTAATGCGTTTCTTAAGTCTCCCAAAGTAGGCTTAAAGGGAAAACAAACAAATTCTGGAGAGTGTTTAACTCCAAATTTAACTGATTGACGACTTGTGATATCGGGTAAAACAACTTCAACTCCTAATGTTTCAATGAGAGTTTTAAAGGCGGGCCATGAGTTTCCCATTCGAGGAAATGTAACTTTCATAAAATTTCTCAGTGTGTATTATATACTTTAGTTAAATTATTGTTTATTCTTATAAATTTCACTTATATAAAAAAATACTCGATAAAATACAATTATCAATAGTATTATTTCTAAAGCGAGTATAAATACTATTTAATTGAAATTAACCAAATTATTTCATTTAGAAATTGAAAGGAATGATATTGTTTTCATAAATTTTATATCCTAAATTATCTCTTATTTTTGAATAACTTTCAAAATTTCTTGATATGAACCAAGAAAATTCAGAATTTCTGGTTTCTTTAATCCTTTGATTGGGTTTCCTTCATAAAGACCTTTTCCATCTCTAAGAACAAACATTTTATCAGCCCAATTTCGAACAAAAATTTCAGGAGTTTTAATTTCTTTTCTTACCCTATACCTAACGCTCAGAAACAAGCTTAAAAATAGCATAACCGGGCTACAGAGAAATATTTTGGAATTAGAAAACAAATATATATTGAAAAGAAAAAACCATGATAAATTAAATGGAGATGAGTTTCTATATTCCCATAAATCTACAGCTTCGAGAGCCCATTCAGTACGTGATTGAACTTCATTTTCATCGAGTTTTAGATTTCTGGCTCCAAAACTAACATCTTCAGCAATGGTGGGGGCAAATAATTGATCATCAGGATTTTGAAATAGAAAACCAATCTTCTGACGAATTTTCCAGATTTGTTCTTTTTTCCTTGAAAGATTTTCATTAAAAATTTTTATAATTCCTGATTCTGCTTTAAGTAATCCAACGATTAACCGTAAAAGTGTTGTTTTTCCCGAACCATTATTTCCAATTAATGCATAAACTGAGTTTTTTTCTACCTGTAAGGTTACATTCTCTATAGAGAAACCGTTATTATACCGAAAAGATAAATTCTTTGTTTCTAAAGCAAAAATAAGGAAAACACCTTTAAATAGATAAATTGTAGATTGATAAATATTGTAAATATTAGCACAATTATTAGGGCTAAAGAGAGTAAGGAAATATCAAGAATACTCACTTTCTTTGGCTTAAACGTGACTTTTCCACTAAATCCCCTCATCTTCATACTCTCATATACAGCTTCACTTCTTTCCATATTTGACACAATACTCTTTCCCATTATATATCCGTGAGTCTTTAATTTTGACCAATAAGTTGTAGTTTTCTTTCCTCTCATCTCTTGTGCTTCTAGAATTTTCTTATTTGCCCTTGCTAAAATTGGAATATAATGCAAAGTAATGATCAAGCTACCTACAAATAAGGAAGGTAATCTAAGGGTAGTTAAAGCCTCTATGAATTCCGAATATGTTAATGAAGAAAAAAACGATAAGAATATGAATGTGGCTCCTAATATTTTTAGAAAAAGTAGTGTGGCTGATAAAATGCCTTCAAGATAGATTTTAATTTCAAAAATGAAATGGAATCTAATTAAAATTGTGCTTCCAACATAAAATGGAAGAAAAACTGTTATTATTACGACAAAAGGAATAATATTTTTAATTCTGGAAAATATTCTGAGAATATTAAATCTAAATATTAAATCAATACAAAAAATTAAGAAAATTATAGTAATGGTTAAAAAGATATCATTTGTAAGTAATATTGGAATAACAAAAATAAATGGTATTATAAATCGAATAGCAGGATGAATTTTACTTAAATTTAATCCTTCTCCTTCGAATCTAAATGGTAAAATAGAATATGCCATAGGTGTAAAACTCAAATAAAATCTTTATTCGTTTCTATTGTAATTAAAATTTTTTAAAAAATAATATTATTAAATAATACTAGATTTATAATTCGTAATACTCGACAAAAAAGTTAAAAATGATGATTTAAAAATGCATATTCCAGATGGTTTACTAAGTCCATTTTTATTGATCTTTCTCTGGATCATTTCAATTACTATAATGGTTGTAGGTTATTTTCGGATGGGTAGGATATTCCAGAAAGAGGATTCAGAAAAAATGGTTCCATATATAGGTGTTTTAGCAGCGGTTATATTTGCATTTCAGTTTGTTAATTATCCTATCCCAGGAGGGACTTCGGGTCACCTTGTTGGGGGAACATTGATTGCTGTTATATTGGGACCTTGGGCTTCAGTGATTCTTATCTTTTTGGTACTATTAATTCAGAGTTTTTTTGGAGATGGGGGAATAACTGCTTTAGGTGCTAATACTTTTAATATGGGTATTATATGTGGAATTGTTGGATTTTATATTACGGTTTTGATTGTAAGAATACTTAAACGATTCAATATTGGTAAAAAATTGAATGTAAGCATAAGTACGGCGATTGGAGCATATATTTCAATTGTTTTAGCAGCATTTGCAGCTGGACTTGAAATATCTTTTTCGGGGGTTATCCCAATTCAAATTGCAGTTCCAGCAATGGTTTATTGGCATTTATTGATCGGAACTGGAGAAGCTATTATCTCAGCTTTAATTATATATTATATATATAGGACAAAACCTGAATTAATCACTACAGAAGTAATTTTGGGGGTTGGATAAAAAATGGTTAATTGGAAAATATATAAAACACCCATTATAACCCTTGTAATTACAATAATCGCTTTGAGTCTTTTAATTGCGTTTGGTTTTACATTGGGAATAATCTCAAATAATCCAGATGGATTAGAAAAAGTCCTTGAAGATTTTGGTGTTGGAGAATTACATGATTTTTGGTATCCAATATTTGCTTGGATTGAATTTTTGAAAATGTAAATTTTTATAAATAATAAAAAGAAATTTTAAGCTTTTATCATAACGAGTAACATTTTGAAAGGTTCTAAAGCTTTAAGTGCATGAGGTTTATTAGCAGGCATAATTAACATTTCTCCCTGCTCTACATTTTTAGGATTTCCTGAAATTGTTATTTCTGCTCTACCATCAATGATATATACTAAAGCATCAAAAGGGGCTGTATGTTCACTTAACCCTTGTCCCTTGTCAAAGGAGAATGTTGTAATTGTTCCGGCCTTTTTGTCAATTATAGTTCTAGATACAACAGATCCTTCTTGATAGTCTAATAATTTCCCCAAGTTTCTGACCACTCCAATTAATTCATTTTGTTTTTCATTCATTACCTTTACCTTTTACTTTTATTTCATGCTTAGATTATAAAATTCTAATTTGATTAAAAATATTTAATCGAACATGTTTCTAAATTTTTATAAACATTCTAAAGCATAAAGTTATCGGATTTAAAAATTAAATGTAAATATCATTAACAAAAAAACAATAACAATAAGAAAAGTAAGATGATTAATAGTTAGTATTGGAGAAATATGGGAAAAATTAAGAAACAGTAATTTTACGCTTTTGAGATTCTTTAGTAGCTTCCAGTTTATCTTTCTTACGCCTAATCATCTCAACAAATGATTCGATTCGAGTAAGCATTCCCGCTTCTCCTGAATGTTCATCCATCGTGATTTCTAAGAATGGTAATCCCACTACTTTCATATCTCTCATTATAAGCTCGGATATTAAACTATCTGGGCCACAAGCAAAACTTATTAGGAATATAACTCCATCAATCTCATCACGACCTTTTGTGAGAAAATAACGAATCGCTTGCATTATCTCTTCTTCATGGCGCCAGTAATTATGTAATTTTTTATTAACCACAACTGGAATTTTGAAAACCGATTCGGGCATATTTTCAATTGTCAAAACATTCACATTTCTGTCACTCAGTTTTTTCTTAAAATCGAGATTAATGAATGTATCAAAGAGATTATATCCATGCCCCAAAAGAAGTAATCGCATGTCCCCTTTTACTTTTCTTTTTGGCATTTTAAATGGTTTATTACGATGGACTAAATTTAAAGCATAATTCACTGAAGCTCCTTGACGTAAAAATTCATGATATTCCTCAAAATATTTTTTGGCTTTTTGATACGCTTCTAATGATTTATTTTCACTTTTTCCTAATTGTTGCCCAAGATCTATTGCTGAAACAGTAAGTGGAAATTCTTTAACATTAACTTCAAAATTTAGGATCTTGGGAGTTTCTGGCAAAATCTTGATTACATCAGGTAATGAAATAAATTTAGGGCAGAAATAGGCATCTTTAACTTCGGCAACATACCTTGGTACGAAAATATAATCTAAGTCTGGGTATTTTTCGATGAGTTTCATTACATGTCCATAGTAAACTTTCATAGGAATACAAAGTTCCCCGAAGCCATGCTGTACGCCTGTTTCAACAGTCTTTTTGTTAGTAGGCGGACTTAGAATAACTTCAACTCCTAGCTCCTCTAGTAATTTCTTCCAAAATGGATAATATCTGTAGTAATGAAGAGCCCGAGGAACCCCAACTCGAGGTTTTTTTATTTCAGACTTCATGTTATAGTCATTATTCGGTGGCATTAACATTATGACTGAATACGAATTCATATAAAAAGATATGGTGAAAAGAAATATTCTGATAAGTATGAGTGTATTCTGAAAAATTGAAAAACTTATAATAAGAATGTTCAAAGAAAATTGGTTTTGAAAAATATTTATCATAAATATTGAATTAATTTAGGCTTTTGGTTCATTATACATTAAAAGATCTTTAATTCTTTGCATTAAATTATTGATTAGCCGTTTTAGTTCCTCATACTTTGGTATTGGTTTATTAAAATATTTTGCATGTTCCATAAATGGTTTTCCCGCATTAAATATTGAGCCATAACCGAAATTTAACATTTTCGCATGTTTTGGATAAGTTTTTTCAGTTCCCGTAATTCCAATAGGAATAATGGGAACTTTTGCCTTAATAGCCAATCTTACTGCTCCAGTATGCCCTTCAAGCACCTCTCCACCCCCTTTAGAGGTGGTCCCTTCAGGATACACCATTACTAACTGACCTTCATCTAAAAGTTCTTTTGCATAATTAAAGCATTGAATGTCGCTTTCACCTCTTTTTAAAGGAAAGGCATAATGAGTTCTAACCCAAGCATTAACCACTGGTATCTGGAAGAGCTGTTGTTTAGACATTTGCCAAAGAACTCTCTTTTTTGTTTGGTCTACAGCAACCGCATTAAGGATTACATCCCATTCTGAATTATGATTTGAACAAATTACTGCTGCACCTTCATTTGGTACATTTTCATATCCTATAGTTTTATAGGGTGCTATATTATTGCAAATTACTTCGTGGACTAATGTAGAGGAAAAACGCCATACAAGTTTCTGGAATTTATATCGAAGTCCAAATTCATCCAATATATGAAGTAAAGTTAACCATCCATCATCGATTGATGTCAATAAGTGATTAATAACAGGTTTGAAGAACGCCAGGGGGTTACTCTTTTTCTCTTTTTTAGTATCTTCAAGACTTTCAATAGATAGATCCTCTGAAAGTTTTTCCTGAAACTTTTTCTTAATTTTGGAAAAATTACCTTTTCCATCAATAAGATCTTGTACCTTTTGCCGAAGTTCATCAGATAATTTTCTTGCTAATTCAGGAGTTAATTTACCCTTGTATTGGTCATAATAAATAGGTCTTCCAACTCGAACTAGAACTTTGGTTGGTTTCATAATTAATTTCCCTTTTGGTAAGGCATTTTTTGAACCTATAATACCCATAGGTACAATAGGAACTCCAGTTTCAATGGCAAGTCTTACCGCACCTGTTTTAAATTCACCCATTTTCCCATCCGTGCTTCTAGTACCTTCAGGAAAAATCCCTATCCATTCTCCATGCTCAATTCGATCTTTTGCATACTCCCATGCTTTTTTAAAGTCTTCTTTATTATCTCTTTCTCCCAAAGAAAAAGCACTTAGATTCCTAAAGAATGTACGTACTATCGGTGTCTTAAAATTCTCAGGCTTGCTCATAAAATTTACTTTCTTCCAACAAGCGATACCAGAGAAAAACGGGTCTAAGTGAGACTCATGATTACTCACTAAAATTCCTGATTCATATTCAGGGAATAATTCACCATCCTCATAGACAGCTTCATGTCTCCAGAAGAGCCTTGCTGCCTGTCTGACATATATCTCCCCTATCCAATATTGAATTCGCTTTTCACTTTCAGTTAATTCAAAGAGATCTATTATTTTATGATAAAAATCGTTTAAAGGATCAATAGGATTTAACTTTAGTATTTTGTATAATAAATTTTGATGAGGTTTCTTGAATAATTTTTCTTTTTGCTCTTCATCATTAGGCATTATTTCATGTTTTTCTTCAAATTCAGATTTATCTTGTTTAAGATCAGTTTCATTTATTACCATATAATTTCAACTTATAAAATAATGAATTTTTTGAAAAAATGGCTAAATTTTATTAAACTATATAAAATTATGATTTCACAATTTCTCTAATATTAACTTTCAAAAAAGAAAATTTATAATAAAAAAGTGTTCGTTATTATTAATTTTTTATATTTAGATTTATTTATTTTTTAATTTTCAAACCTTTTTATTTTCAGATTTTCCAAAACTTACCATTTTATTAAATAGAAATATTAATAATTTTAATTAATTAGGCAGATTGATCGTCATACATAAGTAAATCTTCAATTCTCTTCATTAAGTTATTTGTTAACCGTTTTAGTTCATCATAATCTGGTATTGGTTTATCAAAGTACTTTGCATGTTCCATAAAGGGTTCTCCTGCCTTGAATATTGAACCATGTCCGAATTTTAACATTTTCGCATGTTTAGGATAAGTATTCTCAGTTCCCGTAATTCCTATAGGAATTATCGGCACTTTTGCTCTAATAGCTAATCTTACTGCTCCAGTATGACCTTCAAGAACCTCTCCGCCTCCTTTTGAAGTTGTACCTTCGGGATATACCATTACTAACTGACCTTCATCTAGAAGTTCCTTTGCATAATTAAAGCATTGAATGTCACTTTCACCTCTTTTTAAAGGAAATGCATGATGTGTTCTAACCCATGCATTAACCACTGGTATCTGAAAGAGTTGTTGTTTAGACATTTGCCAAAGAACTCTCTTTTTTTCTTGATCTACAGCTACAGCATTAAGAATTACATCCCATTCGGAATTATGATTTGAACAAATTACTGCTGCACCTTCATTTGGTATACTCTCATATCCTAAGGTTTTATAGGGAGCCATATTACCGCAAATTACTTCGTGAACAAATGTAGAGGAAAAACGCCATACAAGTTTCTGGAATTCATATCTAAGTCCAAACTCATCTAAAATATTGAGCAAAGTTAACCAAAGATCATCAATCGAAACCAATAAGTGATTAATAACAGGTTTGAAAAAGCCTAAAGGATTACTCTTTTTCTCTTTTTTAGCATCTTCAGGAGATCCAATAGATAGTTCCTCTAAAGGCTTTTCTTTAAACTTTTTCTTAATTTTAGAAAAATTTCCTTTTCCATCAATAAGATCTTGTACTTTTTGGTGTAGTTCATCTGAAAGTTTCCTTGCTAATTCAGGTGTTAATTTTCCCTTGTATTGATCATAATAGATGGGTCTTCCAACTCGTACTAAGACTTTAACTGGTTTCATTAGTAATTTCCCTTTTGGTAAAGCATTTTTCGAACCAACTATTCCCATAGGGACAATTGGAACACCAGCTTCAACGGCGAGTCTTACAGCACCGGTTTTAAATTCACCCATTTCCCCATCCATGCTTCTAGTGCCTTCGGGAAAAATTCCTACCCACTCACCACGGTCAATTCTATCTTTTGCATATTCCCATGCTTTTTTAACATCCTGCTTATTTCCTCTTTCTCCCAAAGAAAAAGCACTTAAATTCTTAAATAATGTACGAACAATAGGAGTCTGAAAATTCTCGGGCTTACTCATATAATTAATTTTTTTCCAGCAAGCTGCTCCGCAAAAGAAGGGGTCTAAGTGAGACTCGTGGTTACTTACAACAACTCCCGATTCATACTCTGGAAATAATTCACCATCCTCATAGACAGCCTCATGCCTCCAGAAGAGCCTTGCTGCTTGTTTGATATATATCTCCGCTAACCACCATTGAACTCGCTTTTCAGCTTCTGTTAATTCAAGGAGATCTATAATTTT
>JARRLT010000246.1:0-6227 GCA_037386725.1 Promethearchaeota archaeon | reverse complement strand
GAAAATATTTTTCTAAGCAAGCCTTAAACAAACACATTTTTTTATCTTTGAAAAAGCTAAGAGGTTCTTCAGGATATCTTTCCTTAATTTCATTAATATCGAGTGCAAGATTACTAAAACTCATGAATTTTTTCTCTTTTTATTATTTATTTTACTAGCTTTAAACACATACTTGATCCGAGCAAAATCGCAAATTTTATTTAACTCTTTAACTCTCTCTTTTGGAAGTTCATTTCCCAAAGGTTCTTCGACCACCACGCCTTTAGTAAGGAATCTTTCAGCCATTTCTACATATTTTCGCAAATCATTATATTTTGGACCATATCCTCTCTTGAATGACTCATTCCTTAAATTTAAGATGAGTAAAGGGATATTAATATTCTCTTTTGGACATACTCTCTTACATCTTTCACATAAAAAACAATACCATATATCTGAATCTTTTAAAACACTCTTATCTCCCCGAAGCACCTTCCTAATTATTCTTCGAATATTATAATCTGAAACTTTAGCAGCGGGACACTCTCCAACACATTTTCCACACTCCATGCATTGGATAATGTTTTGATTTTCTTTAACATCCTTTACCAGCGTTTCTAAGAGATCATAACTCCAATCAGAATCAGATTTTTCAGATTTTTCACTCATCTTAATAGTAATATTTTTATTTTTAATTGCTTCTCTACTTAAAACAAGAATATCATTTTAAAAAAACTAATTTGATCAGAGTCAAAATTCATAAATCTTATAGGTGTAATACTATTTGATTGACCTATGTAACTTATAAAGAGTAGTGTAACTCCCATTGAAGCTATAGCTAAAGCAATTACTATAGTAATCCTCTTTGGAAAGTAAATATTCAATAACCCTTACCTTAATTTATTCAGAATTAAAATAATATATATTATTCATACATATTTCTAAATTTTAAAATTTTTATAAAATGAAAAAATAATATTGAAATAAAACGCATAATTTGGAGTAAAAGAGATGATAATATGCTATTAAAAGATAAAAATATAGTAATAACGGGTTCAGGGCGGGGTATAGGAAAATCCATAGCATTAGCAAGTGCTAAGGAAGGAGCTAATATCGGTTTAACTTCAAGGAGTTTATCGGAATTAGAGCAAGTTAAAAATAAAATCAAAAAGATAAATCCAAACCTAAAAGTATCAATTAAAGTGGGGGATGTAACTAAGTATTCTGAATTAAAGGAAGTTTTTGACTTTTTTCACAAAGAGTTAGGGAATTTTAATGGTGTAATCGCGAATGCTGGTGCTTCGGGTAGGTATGATACAGATCAATTTACTTCGGAAAAATTCTCTCTTATTTTAGATGTGAATATTCTGGGGGTATTTCACACCTTTAAGGCAGCATATCCCTACTTTGAAGTTAAAAATAAAAAAGATAAAGCACGTTTTATAATAACTGGAAGTGCTGCCTATCCTACAGCTATGCCAAAGCTTGCTGCTTACACTGCTTCTAAATATGGAGTAGTTGGATTTCAAAAGGCTCTGGCAATGGAATACAGAAAAGAAAATATCAACTTCACAATGGTTTTACCAACAATGGTAGATACTCGATTATTGAGAGGAGAAAAGGCAGGCACAGGTGAAACTCCTCCAGGAGTGATGACATCTCAAGAATTGGATGATTATTATTTATTTTTACTTTCAAAAAAAGCAAATCGAGTGAATGATGAATTGATATATACCCTTAGATTTGAACAATTGAAACCTATAATACGAGAAACTGTTAAGGATAAGAAAGAGTCATGGGATATATTTGGTGAATATTTGAAGGAGAATAATCCTAGTATCTATGATAATGTTAAGAGTCATCATCGTTTGGTTGAATTCTTTTTGCATCGATTATAAAATTAAGTTTTGAATTTTTAAAACAATATAACAAAAATATCATTTTTATTTATTTCCAATTCTAAAAATTCTTAAAATTATTCAAAGTTGAATTTTTAATTTTGAAAAAAATGATTTATATTCTATTTTTTAATAACATAATTATTTAAGTGAAAAAAACAGAATTATATATTAACTAATTGTTTTTGCGAACCAGTTTTAAAAAATTTTCCCTTTGAAATAAAATTATATTTTGAAGGTATAAAACGAGGCCTCTAAAAATGGTAATTCTTAAATCTGGAAATATCTATTTAAAGTTAGTATATTATGGTCCAGCAAACTCGGGAAAAACAACTATCTTAGATACTCTTTTTAGATTAACTCAGAAAGAGATTAAAGATATTCTACCAGTTGAAAATCTTACAAAAATTTCCCGAACGAGTGGATCTACTTTATATTTTGATAGAGGATTATTTCAATCAACAAAACAAGAAAGAGTTTTTTATAATGTTTATGCTGTTGCAGGACAAAAGAGTTTCAGTCCCCTTCGAGAAAGAGTTTTAAGAGGTGCGGACGGTCTAATATTTGTTGCCGATTCACAATTAAAATTTTTATCAGAAAACATTGATTCGTTAAAAGAACTTATAGAGAAATCAGAAAATAAACTTATTTCTGAAATCCCTTTAATTATAATGTTAAATAAACAAGATCTTGAAAATGTCATTAAAAAAGAAGATTTTAAAAAAATTTTAGTAAAACATAGATTATTCTTTGAATCTGGTCCTTTAAGCAAATGGAATCCTCAAATCATAGAGTCCTGTGGATTAATACAAAAACATAGAAATATATATGAAAGTTTTCATGAATGTGCAAGAAGATCTGTACTTTATCAAACATATGGAAACGGTAAAGCTCCATTAGAAAAAATTCCTCTAACTATTCCCTCACAAGAAATTAATGGTGTATAATTTTCTATTTTTAATAAAAAAATGAAATATAAAGTTGAAATTTTATTCTCTCGTAAATATTCTGTGCATCCATTTAGGTAATATAAATCCACCATAAAAGGAAATAGCACTTAACATGAGAATCACTCTCGTAATAACAACAAGAATGGGAAGTACAGGATTACTTAATTTGAAGATCATTCCTATGGATGAATCTAATATAGCACCTATAGTAAATAAAAGAAAAGCTGCGAGTAAAAGTCTTCCTTTCAACTTTACCTCTTGATTTGAAGATTTAAGAGAATTTCTAGCGAATAGAATTCCAGTTACGAGAAGTATTATTATAAACGCAATCAAGTATAATGTTATAAAAATCCCAAAATCTACTGTAAATGGATGTTCAGGATTAATAACTCCTATATATGAGGGATGTATTAATAGTAAGGAAAAAAATACTATCTCAAAAGCAATTCCTAACGCAACAAATAAAAGTATTAATAATTTTTGCTTATTTTTATAGAGTAATTCCGTTAAAGCGCTAATCCAAAACACTAAAAAGAGAGGTAAGAAAGCATTGCCAATTATAAAGTAGAGAACATCTGGGAGGGGGGCAAGACCAAACATAATCATTAAAAATGATATAGAATCTGGCATCCAAGGGTTTGCTAGTCCAATCCACGACAATCCGACGAGAATGTAAATAACTTTTTTATACTGACTATATTTTAGAAGAATAGTAATTCCAACTATTAAAGAAATCACTACAAAAATCAAACTGAAAGTTCCTTGTATAATATCTATTAATTCGAGAGCCATCTAATCACTAATTTTTTATTTAATTTTATTTTTGCTTTTTATTAATTAAATTGAGTTTTTATAAAAATGTTTAGAATTTAAAATTCTCTTGATGCATTAGAAAAAAATTTATTTTTACTTTTAAAATTGATGAATAAGGAGTAATGTTTTCAAGATAATAGATTTTTTCTTTTTAAAAAAATAGAATAGGAATTATATTAAATTTCAAAATGACAAACTAAACAATCTCATAGCTGATTCCATCAAAATTTTCCATTCTAGATAAGAGTAATTTTAAATGGGTAAAATATTCGTTTGAAGATATCTCCTGCTTTTCAAACCTTGAGATAAGTTTATTAATAATATATTTGGGGAAGAAAAGAACAAATCTAACATCAGAAAAGAGGTATACTATTGCTTGATTTTCATAGATTAAATTATTCCCTATTAATTCTGCGAAGATATCATCTCGATTATTTAATAAATTAATACACTCCTTCACATTTATAGGCATCCAATTTTGAAAAATCAGGCAGCATTTTTGGAGGGATTCGGGTAAAAAAATTATCATTAATTAAAAAATAACAATCCTTATTCCCTGGAATATCTTTTTTAATAATAAGGTTTTCTCTAATAAAAGACATTAATATTAGATCGATATTAATTCTTGAAAAGCCATACCTCTTAAGTTTTTTATTCAACTTTACTTTAGAAATAACTCCGTTTCTTAAAATTTTTAAAATAATGAATTTTATCTTGTCTCTAAAAAAATTAATTAGATTTTCCTCTTTGTCAAGTTTTGAGTAGTTTTCAATCGCATTAAATGCTTCTGAAATAGCTCTTGTGATTCTTTCACTGTTTATTAAGTTGATGAGGTTTTTTCCTATATTAGCTAAAATATCGGGATATTCTTGTATAATATTATCAATATTACCACTACTATCGTATGCTAAAACTAAAAAATAATTTTCTCCATCTACTTTCTGGATGATCGATATATATTCTTTATTGTCCTTTTCAACTTTAAATTGAATTAAGGTATCATCTTTGTTGAGCTCATGTTTGGTCCACAGTTTTAAAAGTAAATATTTTTCGGGAAAAGCTTTTTCCGGGGGATATTGAATTACAATTTCTGGTCCAACAGTTTTATTCCAATGCACAATGAAGATTCTTTCCATGATTTAGAATTAAATTATTGTTTTTATTATTTAATAAACTATTTCATATTTAAATAATAGATTATTGCCTTTAAAAGGAATTAGATTTTTCCTTGATTAAATATGAAATTTAAGGTTTTAAAACCAAATTAAATAATTTAATATTTTAAAACTGAAAGTAGCAAGAAATAATGTAAGATTTAGAAAAAACTTGGATATGTTTTTTCTAGATCCTCCAAAGTAGTAGCTAATAGATCTACCATTTCTTCATCTTCACCCAAATCAAACCTTTCGATTACTTGTCTTAAAATTTGAAGAGCTAATTCCTTTTGATTATTAGAATTAGTATTATTGAATAAAAAGTAAAATTCTTCCTGTAACCACTTCAGATCGTTGATAAGAGTTTCTTTCAGAATTTTATTATAATTTTCTGAAGTTATCATTCTTTTATAACTAGTCAATAGTATAATTTAATTAAATTATAATTTTAAAAACTTAAATAGTTAATTCGGATTAATATTTTTCTTATTAGTGATACGAACAATCAAATAGAAATAGATATTTGCGTCTTTTTAATAAATAAAACCATTTTCATTTATGTATTTTCTAACGACTTGGATTCTGGGATTTTTCTATTAATAATTAGAATAGCACTTATTACGACCAATATTGCAATTAAGAGAGTAATATTAGGTGTTTCATTTAAAATTAAAAAAGTTAAGATTGCTGCAAATATAGGTTTAAGAAAAGCCAACGATATTCCTTTTGAAACTTCTATTCTTCTAACTCCTTCGAAAAGTAAATATAACCCTAAACCTGTAGAAATAATTCCAAGGAAAAATATCCATAACCAAGAAGTAAGGTTATATTGGAAAAAGCTATCAAATAAGTGTTTTATTTCAAATTCAGATTTTAATCCATGTAAAGATTATTTTTAAATAAACTATAAAAATCCTAATCATTGATTGGGTTAAAACAAAAGAGCCAGTCACCTTTGAGGTGACTGGCACTTATTACTTTAAGATAAAGCAAATTATTTAACGTTAATGGATCTCGGTTTTATTCTATCATGTTTTGGTAAAGTTACAATCAGCTGTCCATTCTCATATTTACCATCTATTTTAGATTCATCGATGCTATTAGAAATTTTAAACTTCCTGAAATAATTTCCAACTCCGGCTTCATTCAGGATATATTTCCTATTAACAGCTTCATCATAATCTATTTTACCGAATATAGTTAACGCACCTTCTTCAAGTTTAAGCTTAACATTATCTTTTGATACTCCCGGCATATTTGCTACGAGAACAAAATCGTCGTTAGTTTCATAAATGTTTACATAAGGTGCAAATACAGCTTCATTTTCAAAGATCTCTTCCAAAGAGACACTTTCCTGCTCTTTTACATCTAATGTTTCTTTATTCTCAGTCATTTTATTACTCCGTTTTTAGTTTTTTATTTTATTACTTTTA
>JARRLT010000245.1:0-7482 GCA_037386725.1 Promethearchaeota archaeon | reverse complement strand
ATAATTTTATCAACATATTTATTATTCCAAGAGTTCAAATCAAACTTTCAATATTTGAAAAAAGAAATAAATAATAATATATTTAATTTTCCTAATAATAATAGGTGAAAAACCATGAGTGTAGAAGAATTAGAAAATCAAGTTGAGAAATTATTAGCTCAGAGAGATGAACTAGAAGAAAAATGTGACACACTACCTGAATGCAAGGAAGATGATGGTTGCGAAACTTGCCAAGTATATAATAAGATTGAACAATTAGACGAAAAAATCGATGAATTAGAAGAAAAAATTGAATCGTTATTAGAAGAAGAAGAGGAATAAATTTCCTGTAATTTTTCTTGACTCAATCTAAGGACAAGTATGAAGTTATTTTTATTTTCTTATTTTCTTAATTTAAATCTTAAAACATCAATATAATTAGAAAATATTGATAAAGGTTTATAAGAAATATGATGTATTTTTATTAACCTAATGAATTAATTTAATTAGTGTATTTTTAAAAATGAAAGAAAATAATTCAATACTGGATGGAGCAGGTCCCTTCTATTATAATGGAAATGAAGTAGGTGTCTTAATGATACATGGTGGAGGTGGTGGCACATGTGCAGACTTAAAACCTTTGGCAGAGGATTTACATGAGAAAAAAGGATATACAATTTCTGTCCCTTTATTATTATAGGAGGTCATTCTATGGGTGCAATTCTCTCCCTAATTATGGCATCGGAATACGAATTTAATGGTGTCTTTACAATTGGTGCCCCAATTGGTATCAACAATCCCTTTCTAAAAATCCTTCCAATAATAAATCTCTTTAAAAAATATTATAAAACTGAGGCAAAACAATTAAAAAAGGATACTAATGGAAAATGGGTAGGATATGAAAAAATCCCGATAAACGTAGGAATAAAAATTAAAACTCTATTAAAAGAGATGGAAAAATCATTATCAAAAATTTCTTGTCCAATTATTCTTTTTCAAGGAAAGAATGACTCTGTAATTAAAAAAACAAGTATGAATGAGATATTTGAAAAAATTTCTTCAAAAGAGAAATATAAAATTTGGTTAGAGAATTCGGACCATCCAATTCTATGTATTTCTGATCATGAAAAAATAGTTTCTGAATTAATTGCGTTTATTGAAGGATTATAGCCTTTCATTTACTTTTTCTTTTAAAATGCTTCTGAACATTTTCAAGAATCTTTATTTTTATCTTAAAATTAGATAATAATATGGTTGAGAAAACTAAAATATCGATTCAGAAGATCATCAATGATAATATTGAACCAGCAGTTTTTAAAGCACTGAACTCTATAAATGCTGAAAAATTATTTCCAAGAGAAGGTATGAAGATTTTGCTTAAACCAAACCTTTTAATTGCTAAACCTCCTGAAAGAGCTGCTACAACACATCCCGAAATTGTGCGAGCTGTAATTCATTGGTTGAAACAATTTAATCCTTCCAAAATTTATGCATCGGATTCAAGCGGAGGAAGAGATCAAGGAGTTACAGAAAAGTGTATGAAAGTTTCTGGGATACAAGCTGTATGTGAGGAAGAAGGAGCCGAATGTGTCCCTTTTGAAAAAACAGAAAGGAAAATTTACGAAGTCCCCAATCCTTTGGAAATGAAACAATTTGTAAGCTCTCGATTGCTTGAGGAAGTAGATTTAATTATAAATTTGCCAAAGATTAAAACTCATTGGCAATGTACATTAACGTGCTGTGTAAAAAATATGTTTGGAACGATTTTACGAGTTAATAAAGCAAAAACTCATGCTCAGTATCCTTTTCTCGACCGTTTTTCCGCAGCTTTGGCCGATATCTATTCTGTATCTAAACCGCAATTAACTATAGTTGATGGGTATTTATGTCAAGAAGGAGATGGACCTTCAAAAGGAGATGTAGTAAAAATGGATCTTATTCTTGCTGGATTTGATGGAGTCGCTTTAGATTCTGTTGTAAGCCAAATCGTTGGTTTAGATCCGCGAGAAATAATTCCCATTGTTAAAGCAAAGGAGAAAGGATTAGGTACTATGGATCTAAGTGAGATGGAAATTTTAGGAGAAGAAATTACATCAATTTCGAGAAAGTTTAAAATTCCCCGAAAAAAGCCGATTTCTATGCCCCTTCCCAAACGATTGGCTGATTATGTTGGAAAAAAGATTTTTAAAGCTTCTGTAAAATTCGATGATTCAAAGTGTAAATTATGCTCAACCTGCTGGGAAAATTGTCCGGTTGGAGCAATAACTCCTCCAAGAGAAATTAAAAAAGGAAATATCCCTAAATGGAATAAAGAAAAATGTATCACTTGCTATTGCTGTGCTGAATTATGTCCTCATGAAGCTGTAGATTTTAAGATAAATTATGTTAAAAATGTCTTTACTTCATGGGTAGGCATAGGATTCATTGCTATTATCCTCATATTAGTTCTTATTATACTCCTTATCTTTATTTTTGTTCATTAAATATTTCTAGAGTATTTTATCTCTCTTGAGCAGATTAGAGTCCTTTTAAAGCTTAATCATAAAAACTACTTCTTTAATAAAAATACTTATAAAATTTTAAAACACACTATTTATCACTCACATAAAAAAATGACAATTGTGTAAGATTAAACTGAAAAGGATTAAAAATGAAAACTAGTGGAAAACATGAGGTTGTATTTAACGGACCATTTTATACTAGATTTATGATTAATAGTTCAAATTTAATAAATCAAGGATATTCAATAGTTCAAGAAAAGATATTAACTGAATTAAAACAAAAAGGATTGAGAAATTGGTTTATTGAAGGTGGGAAGGAAAGTGATTTGTTGTGGGATACCGAGTATACTTCAGTTTACGGAGGTACTCCAATGGTTCCATCTTCTTTTATAGGTAAAAAGATCCCTTTAGATGAAAAAATAATTGAATTTGAGGAAAATAACTTTTGGATAAAGAAGATTCTCTTCTTTTACCATGATTATGGCGTAGGGGTTTACCGAATTTTAGTGAAAGTAGATCTAAAAGAAAGTTTAGAGATAGTTGAATATAGAAAATTGGTTGAAAGGTTTAATCCTCTTCTTTCAGATATTATTAATCCCTACATTGAAAAAGAAACCCTAATTTTAAAAAGAATTTTAGAAGAAAATAATGTAGAATTCGATTCTTATGAGATGATTAGCAAAGAGCTTCAAGAAAAGAATAGTGAATTTATTCCTATAAGATCTAGTTTATGGTATCATAGGATCTTTGAATTTAAAGAAGAAAGTGTGAATATCCCTATTTCAGAAGAACTATTAGCAGAATATAAAAGACTATTATATTCTTCTCAATTAATCGGACCTCAGAATTGTGCTCTCGATCCTGATACAGTTGTAATCCCTGCATTCGGATATTCACTTTTTATATATGATAAAGACAATTTTCCTAAAGATATAGATCTGAATCGCCTTGTAGAAACAGCACAATATTATTATGCATCTACTAGTCTTTTAGATACCATTATGTTCAATAAATTGGCCGCATATTCTATGAAAAGGACACTTCCTCCAAAAATTAAACAACTTGAAGTTGAAATTGAGGATATCAAGAAACTTTCTGATGAATTGGAACTCTATTTACTAATTTTGAAAGATACAGTTATTAATTTAAACCCGAGTTCAATCTTAATGTGGAGAAACCTTGAAAAGGAATGGTATTATATGCCAATGTTGGATGGATTACAGCAAAAAAATGACCTTCTTAATACTAAGTATTCTGAATTATTAGATGAATTATCTCAGAAGCGGTCAGAAACTTTAAATCGTTTTGTAAAGATATTTACAGTTTTCGCAATTTTAGGACCATTAATTGAGATCTACAATTTTGCGAAAGATGAGAATTTATTTACATTAATCTTGGAAAATTTAGGGATTGTGTTGGCAATTACCATACCTATAGTTGGGATAATAGTAGCGGTTGCGATTTATTCATTGAACTATTTCCAAGATATCCTTTAATTTTAGAGTTTTACAAGAATTAAACGGGTTAGGTGTATTTATTATCATAAGATTAAAAAAAGAGATTGAAAAAAATATTAAATATTCCAAAAAATCATGATCGTCCCCATCTTCTAAAAATGTATTCAAATTATGAATTATCTGTAATCAACATGAGGTAGCTTTGTTATACTATAAGGTAATGTAGCCTCATCTGGTATTGGATCTATATAACAATTCCGGAACTTTGGATTTTGCATCCTACAAAAAGCACTACGATGGTCATAAGCAGGATGACTTACCATTCTATGCCATATATTTTTTAAAGGTTCTTTACGTATATTACCGAAAGATATGGGTGTAAAATCACAAGGAGCAACTTCTCCATAGGCGGAAACATAGTACTGAATATTTCCTGCTAAGCATCCAATTCCCGAAAGATATGCTTCGTCTGACGTTTGCCACGCTTGGGAAGAAAGTGGAGGGATTTCCTTTTTTCTAAAAACCTCTGAAGAGTACTCGTAAATTTTGTTTCTTAGTTCCGAAGTAAGTAACTCGCTCTCATCATGCAACATATTCCCCGTTGGAACGCAATCAAAAAGAATAATATTTTGGATTCCATTTTCCTTTGCTAATTTGTGTAATTTTTTATAATATTCCTTTTGAGTATTTGTGTATGAAGCATACGATGAAAATCCGACAAATATCCCTTTTGATTTTGCTTCTTTAAGGCCCTCCAAACCAGTTTTGAAGAGTCCATCCATACCTCTTAACTCATCATGTTCTTCAGGAAACGGACTATCTACACTCAAAAAGAGAGAATATAATCCTGCATCTGCTAATTTTTGCACGTTTTCTTTTGTTAAGAACTGTCCGTTAGTAAACATCATAGGCATTGTTTTTTCAGTATCAACATAAGAGATTAATTCAAAAATGTCTTCACGTAGTAAAGGTTCTCCTCCCGTAAATGCGAGAATTGTTATTCCTAATTTTTGACTTTCGTCTATTAGCCTTTTGGCTTCTTCGGTGGTCAATTCTTTATCATTTTTCTTTATATGCTTTCCGGCACTACAATGTTTACAATTTAACTGACATCGGTAAGTAACAGCAAAAGTCATTGCCACGGGAAAGGCATGACCAGATAGTTGCGATTTAACAAGATTTTTAAGCGCGCGAAATTGTGGCTTACTCCCTACAGGAGGAGCAAAAGTATTTGCAACTAATTTATCTTTCCATTTCCCTATGTTTGCATAATTTTTATAAAACTTTGTTTGTAAATATAACATTATAAAGAGACGAATGAATTTAAGTAATGGAGAGAATATTCGTGTCCCGAAGATCCTATCATTTTCGACAAGAGGTTTTCCAACCACTTTCCAAAATTTTTGTCTATCCATATTTTTTCCACTTCTGTTTAATTATAGAATAATATTTTTCTTTGGTATTTACATCTTATTTTTATTGGTGTTAAAAGATTTGATAAAAAATTATAAATCAAATAAATATTGAATATTCACTTAAATTAGCATAAAAAACTTATCAATTCTAATAAAAGTATGTTCTGATAATGAGAACAAATACAAATGACTTAACTTTACTTTCTTGATTTTAAAAGATTATTTTCCTGTGGAAATGGCTGTAAATTCTGTAAATTCTAAAAGTAAATTAGATTTTTTGATTAAATTTTTGAAAAACAAAAAATTTTTCTCTTCATGGACAAATTATTAATCTTTGACCAAGATGGAACCATTATTGATAGTTTTCCTGCATTTTATATGGCAATGAAAGCTGCTTGTATGAAATATGGAAAATCTCTCGATAACTCTTTTGTTAAACATAAAATCGGTACACATGGGAGTAAAGAGATTTTAAAAGCTGTTTTACCTGATAAAATTGAAGTTCTCCATAAAGAGTACTCTGATCTCTTGAAAAATTTTGATAATTATCGAAAGGTCTATCCTAAAGTGATTCCAACGCTTAAAATTCTTAAATCCGACTTTCATATTGTAATGGTGACAGCAAAAAGTACTGAAAAGGCAATTTATCATTGTAAGAATCTCCATATTGATCATTTATTCGAGAAAATCCTCGGAAGTCCATTATACGGTAAACAAGATCAAATTCAAATGTTAACAAATGAATATAATGTGAAGAGAAAAAATTGTGTGATGATTGGTGACTCTATTACAGATATGCGTTCAGCGAAAAAAGCGGGAATAAAGACTATTTTATGTTTATATGGGTATGGCAAAAAAACTCCTGAATTATTGTCTCTTGGAGATAAACAAGTTAATTCGTTTAGTGAAATACCCATGAAAGTATCTGAATTATGTTAAATTGTTTAATTTATACTTGCTTTAAGCTAATTAGATAAAATAATATAAAATAAAAAAAGAAGAGTTATTAACCCTTATATGTTAGAAATTGTTAGGATTTACTTAAACTGACATTTTAAATAGCGTTCTTAGTGCCATAGACATAATATACTGCTGAATTTGTCTACTGCCACCAACAATTTCTTGAATTCTCGAAATATTTAGATAATCATGTGTGAGTGTATTGTCACTCAATCCAGCACCACCCATAAGATTTGCACATTCGTAGCATACCTCTTTTGAAAGACTTGTTGAATGATATTTGAATTGAGAGGCACTTGCAACCATAGCTTGTTTGATATTCTTTGGAATCTTATCTTCTCCACCGAATTTCTCTACTTTTTCATCAAATGATTCGGAAAACTTCAATAATCCTAAAGTAACATTTGTTGTTCTAGCCCATAAATCAGTTAATAAGAATCCAACTCCTTGGAATTTAAGGATTTCTTGGTCGAATTGTTTTCTTACGTTAGCATAAATAGCCGCGAATTCTAAAGCTCCCCAACACTGAGATATTGCTCCATGTGCGATACCTATTCTTTCAGGAACTAAGCCTTCAAAGAGATGTTCACGTCCCTTTCCAACACCTCCGAGAACGTATTCTTTAGGAACTCTTAAGTTTTCGAGCTTTTCTCGTCCGAGATAAAGTTTTGGAACCCATGGAATGTTTACTCGATCACAATGCCATCCATCCCATTCGGTATTTACCAAAAATTGAGCCATTTTATTACCATTATTCTTCTCAGCTGTCGCGTATGTAACCGCCCATTTCGATTTAGGAGCATTAGTGTTGTAAATCTTATCCCCATTTAAGAGAAAACTACCATCATCTTGTTCTTCACATGTTGTTAATTGATGTACCGCATCAGATCCTCTTTCTGGTTCGGTGATTAAAATACATCCGGGTGCTTTTCCAGTGACTAAATCCTCTATTGCTTCCAATCGAACAGGAATATTTTCATGATGCCAATAAATTGGGTTAATTGCTAACACAGTCGCACCAGAACCCATAGCGAATTGAGGATCGAAGTTATCAATAGCAAGATATCGCAACATATCTGCTACAGCGCCATGCATTTCATAATCAGCATCGACTTCTTTGAACGAATGAGCTCGAGTAATATACCCTTTTTTCCCGAAATCCTCAATCCA
>JARRLT010000244.1:3594-6764 GCA_037386725.1 Promethearchaeota archaeon | reverse complement strand
GCTGTGATAGATCCTGCGCTCGAATCTATTCATTCACGTCTCATTAGAGAAGACGCTATAATGCGTGATATCATTGACGCTATCAAGGGAATATCTGCAACAATGCCTGAAGCAGGCAAGGAACTAGGACAGATTGGAGACTTACTTAACGGAATAATTATGGAGTCCAACCACAGCACTGGAGTAAATCTCGATTTCGAAGCACCAACAAATGAAGCAAAAAACATACTGGAATAAAATGATTTATTGTGATATGAAAAATTACTAGGAAAATTAGTCAAAGCCTTGTTGAGATCTTCCTGACTCACTGGCAAGAAAGAATTGGAACACTAGTTCTTTTACTTATTTTAAGAGAATATTAAAAACCAGTACGGGAACGGTCTATCACCATTTAGATGTCCGTATTTATCATTTATCTTTTTGATCTTTTTTAAAAATTTAGGTAGAGGAATATGAAATTTAAGGGAAAAAATTTGGCAATTCTATTACTAATAGCACTTATTTTGCCGTTATGGATTAACATGGGGAATTTAACAGTTAATAAAAATACACAATTAATAAATCCAAAACAATCACCGTTACAAGCTCCAATCTTGATTAATGGCACGGCAACAGGAGTGGGCGCGCATAATTGGACGTGGGCGAAAAGTCAACCGTGGTGTACTGGTTCGGGAACATTGAATAAGCCATATACAATTGAGAATGTTACTATTGATTGTGGCGGTACGGGGAGTGGAATCTTAATAGAAAATTCTGTAAATGAGTATTTTACCATAATAAACTGTACGATCTTCAATTCTGGTTCAAATGGTGATGATGCTGGGATCAAGTTTGTAAATGTTTCCAGAGGGATGATTTTTAATAATACTTGTTCTAATAATGGAAACGATGGGATTCTTTTATATACTGATTGCAGTAATAATACTATCTGGGAAAACATAGCCAACAATAATGGTAAAGGGGGAATTTTCTTTGACACTAATTGCTTCGAAAATCTTATTTTAAATAATACAGTAAATCAAAATGCTGTTGGTATAAGGCTCACCAATACGATGTCAGGTATTTGCCACCATAATAATATTTTAAACAATACAGCAAATCAAAATAACGTAGGTATTTTTTTGCAGCAAGCAAATTACAATAATGTTTCGGGAAATACATTATTTAATAATTCAAGAGGTAATGGAGATGGCATCCGAATAACCTATAAAGCATTTGGAGGAAAATCTCAACACAATATTATAGAAAATAATCTGATACTTGCTAACACGTATGGAATTTTTATGTGGGATGGAGATCACAATATTATCAGAAATAATACCATAACAAAAAATTCAATGTATGGTATATATTTCCAAACCGAACAAGTAGGATATAATTGTGAAAATAACCTTATTGAAAATAACACAGTGAACGAGAATGAAGTCTATGGAATATACTTTAATTCACATTGCAATGACAATACCATAATCAATAATATGATAAATGATAACAAGCAACACGGCATTTTTATGTCACTTTCTAATAAGAATAATGTTACATTAAATACAATAAATGATAACAAGCAATATGGCATTTTTTTGTCAACATCTAATGAGAATAATGTCACATCCAATACGATAAAACGAAATTTATGCGGAATTCTCTTATCTTCTAGTAATTACAATAATGTTTCAGAAAATGTATTAATTAACAATGGAGTCTGCATCTTTGAACAATACTCTCATGACAATATTATTGAAAATAATGTTTGTTTAAATCCGACGTTACAAGCTCCAATCTGGATTGATGGCATGGCAACAGGAGTCGGCGCGCATAATTGGACGTGGGCGGAAAGTCAACCGTGGTGTACTGGGTCAGGAACATTGAATAAACCTTATATAATTCAGAATTTAACCATCAATGCATTCGGTGATTACGGAATTGAAATACAGAATTCTAATGTCTATTTTGTGATTCAGAATTGTACTATTTCAAACGCCAATGAGGGAATTTATTTGGATACTGTAAATAATTCTCTTATCATTGATAATAATTGTTCAAATAACGAGGAGGGTATATACCTTGAGTATGGTGATAATAACAATATCATTCACAACATTATAAATAATGGATTAATGGGAATTGACCTCTATGAATCCAGTAACACGGTTATTTATCAGAATACAGTAAATTACAATAATGATATTGGGATTTTTGCGGAATATGAATGTTCTGATAATACTATTACACAAAACGATGTATTGAATTGTTCCTATGGTATTGATATAGAGGAGGAGTGCAATTTTAACAATATAACGTCGAATACTGTGAGTAATAGCATGAATTATGGTATTTATTTAGGTAACGATTATGATAATCTGATTTTAAACAATGTCATAAGCAATAACGGTCAATATGGGTTAACATTAGCATCTGAAACTTACACCACCATTTCAGGAAATATCATATCAAATAACGAATTTGGTCTATCACTCGACGAAAGTAGTAATAATAATAGTATATATTCTAATTTCTTTCTGAAAAATCAACTACATGCTGTTGATAATGGAAATGGTAATAGTTGGAATAGCACGACAATAGGAAATTATTGGGATAACCATACTGGTCCCGATTCAAGCCCTCAAGACGGGATTGTGGACACTCCATACTCATATATTAGTGGTTCTGCAAGAAGTATCGATTATCTGCCAATAGCTGCCCCGAGGATCACCATCAACTTTCCTAAAGGTGGTAATAGATTTGGTAATATTGCTCCTTCATTCAACGTAACAATTACTGGAGAGTTTTTAGATACTATGTGGTATACGATAGATGTTGGATTACATAATTACACCTTTACAGAAAATGGAATGATAAATCAATCAGCTTGGGATGCTTTGCCCAATGGAAATGTTACTTTAACTTTTTACGTGAAAGACATTGTAGGAAACGTAGCATCTGTAAGTGTGACGATAATTAAGGCTGTTCCAAGTGGATTAAATCCAGGAACTATTCTACTTATTACCATCCTATCTATTATTGGCGGATTAGCTATATTAGGTGTGATTTTTGGAATACTAATTAAGAAAGGAATAATCTCCTTAGATAAAATTAAGGGATTTTCAATTAAGAAGAAATTATCTACCAGAGCATCCTAATATAAATTTTAAATAAATAACTCCTTTTAT
>JARRLT010000244.1:0-3555 GCA_037386725.1 Promethearchaeota archaeon | reverse complement strand
AAAAAAATGAAATAAAATTTATTATAGGTTAATCTCGTCTAAGTTCTTCTCTTTTATTTTTTCAATATATTCTTCTTCCTTTCTCTGGTGAATTTGATGTAATTCCTTTTTCTTGTTCATCCATTCTTTTCCTCCTAAAGGATAGTATAACATGATAAAACCCGAAAATAATATTGCTACTGCTGGAATCAATGTAAAGGCAAGCATTACTCCCATTGGAACACTAGATGGTTGCGTAGCTCCTGATTTACTAATGAATCCAAAAACAGATAGAATAGCCAATAAAATCATGGGAGAAAGAGAATTGGTTGGTTTAGTAAGTAAAGCATTCATCCCCGCATAAGATGTTTCTCTTCGTTTTCCTGTACGTACTTCATCGTAATCAATAATATCTGCCATGATCATTTGATTGGTGACATAATAACCAGATATCCCTATACCCATTAATATCATTGAAATAATTGCCGTTTCAAAATGCCATCCTATAAAAAAAGTTAAAAAGAAAACCCCACTCGTAAAGAACAAGATAAGGATGAAAGTAGTCTTCAATCCTATTTTGGTGATGATTTTACTAAATATTGGAAAGAAAATGAAAAGGACTATAAAAAATATCAATAAAGGGAGTTGAGCCATGAATCCAGTAAGATTTAGAACAAAATCAACATAATATAGAACACCATTTGTCAAGAGATATTGGGCGATCAACCATGAAAAGTTTGAGACTTCAAAGATGAGAAAAGGTGCATTCTTAAAAGTTTCTATAAAGCCATCTTTCCAACTTAGGGGTTCTTCTAGGGTTGCGTACTCATTTTCTTTTATATAAAAACTTGAGACAAAAAGGATTATTCCACCAAAAATTCCAAATATTATCATAGTTATTCGAAAAATAGGTATCATAGGATCTTGATCTATTGGTAAATCGCCAGTAAGGAGAAATAATGGAATAACAAATGAAAGTAATAAAGAAAGAGCACTTCCTATTGCACCAAATATCATTAAATTAGATCTTGCTCTTTCAGTTATCGCCATTTCTGCAGGGAGAGAATATGAAATCAATCCTATAAGTGTATAGAGTGTATCAAATGCATAAAGCATTATCAAAAGATTGAAAAAAAGCCCTATCTGCGATGATAATGGGACAAAAGGAAACCAAGCTATTATAAATAATAGAGCATAAATGGGTCCGCCAAAGCGAATATATGGTACTCTTCTTCCAAACTTTTTGAAACTCGTGCGATCTTGGAAAAAGCCAAATAATGGATCATTTACCATATTCCAAACGATAAATATACCCCATGCGAGACTAGTCCAAAAAGGAGTTAAGCCTAATTTTACATTGTAGAAATAAGTAAATGAAGTAGCAATAACAAGTGATGAAAAGAATCCACTCGTAAAAGATATAGCTCCAAATGATACCTTTGAACTTGTTGGAATAGTTTCTTTAATATTAATTTCTTCTTTCGACATAATTTTTTCTAATTCTAAATTTTTTAATAAATTCCTAATTGTTTATTAAGCGCTTATTAAGAATTCTGATAAATAATACTTCAATCTAATAATTTAAAAATCTTTCAGCCTTGTGGTTTTTTAAATTAATTAATTATTCTATGCATTAAAGATGGTGCAAAGCTGCAATTTATATATTAATGGAAACCTTATAAAAGAGAACACGATTGATTATCGACATTATCAAAAAAATATTTTCAATCGATGCAAGAAGAAAAATTCTTTAGTAGTTTTACCCACTGGCTTAGGAAAAACAATTATTGGTATTTTATTAGCCGCCCACAGATTAACTTTATATAACTCAAAATGTAAGATTTTATTACTTGCTCCTACAAGACCTTTGGTTTCCCAACATCTCAAGTCGTTTGAAAATTTTATAGAAATTAACACTAATAAAATTATTTCATTAACAGGGAGGATTTCTCCAGAAAAAAGAATTTTAGCTTTTCAAAAATCAAACATTATTATATCTACCCCTCAAGTCATAAAAAATGATATTATGAGAGGTAGATATGATTTAAAACAAGTAGCGTTAATTATTTTTGATGAAGCTCATAGAACTAGAGGAAATTACGCATATACCTTTATTGCTCAAGAGTATATGCGCTGTTGTAATGATCCATTAATCTTAGGTATTACAGCTTCACCTGGTAAAAATCTTGAAAAAATACAGGAAGTGTGTAATAATCTCTGTATCGAAAATATAGTACTTCGTTCAGTTCAAGATGAAGATGTAAAATCGTATGTATTTGAAATCGATACATTTTTAGAAAGGGTTGAATTACCTATCGATTATTTAGAAATTAGTCAAATCTGGGAAAACCTATTCACTAGATTTCTTAAATTTTTTATAGATAGGGATTTAATTAATCCATATAAAAGATATTATTCAAAATTAGATTTTCTAGGAATTTCAAGAGATTTAACTCTTTCATTAAAATATGAAAATTCTCAGCTCAAGGAGATTTTTGAGGAAGAGTTCCATGATCAGCTCTATTTTAAAGAGCCAAAAATAATTGATGTGGTACATGAAAAACATCTTAACATCCATTCAATCTTTTCTTATTGTTCAAGTTGTATCAGCTTGCTCCATGCAAAAGATCTATTAGAAACCCAAGACCTCGTATTATTTGATTCCTTCTTAGAAAAAATTCAATATAAAGCAGAAAATGATGTGCAATCAGCAAAACGTATTACTAATTCGGAACATTTTAAATATATTCAGAATCTATTAAATGAAGATAAATCTACAGAATTATCACACCCAAAAATTCTAAAATTAAAATCAATTATAGAAGAGGAAATTTCTGAATACGAAAATGACAAGATTCTAATCTTTACGCAATACAGGGAGATGGCGGAACTTTTAAAAGATCAATTATCAAAAACTTTTGAAAATAGATTATCTGTTGAAAAGTTTATTGGCCAAGCCTCTAAAATTGATGATCAAGGATTCACCCAAAATAAACAAATAGAAATAATTGAAGAATTTAGAAAGGGAAAAATTAATATCTTAATAGCTACTTCTGTGGCAGAAGAAGGTTTGGATATTCCAAATGTGGATTCTATTATCTTTTATGAACCTGTTCCCTCTGAAATTCGTTTAATTCAAAGAAGAGGGAGAACTGGGAGATCTTCTGAAGGAAGATGTTATATTTTATTAACAAAGGGAACAGTTGATATTCCGTTTCATAGAGCAGCTGAAAGAAAAGAAGTAGCAATGAACACGATATTAAGTTGTCCAGAGTCTCTTGAATTATCTCAAGATATTAATCGCAAAAAAATTGATTTCTCAAAATGTGAAAAAGACTTTTCGGAATTTGATGTTATAGTTAATTTTAAAGAGAGAAGAGATAAGGAAAAGGAATTACTTGCAAACCGCTCAATGGAGCAAATTTTAACTGAATTAGATAATTTTTCAAATTCAAATAGAAAAAAGCGTCTGGAGAGAAAAGGAGTGACTTTTTTCAATGATGTTGTTGAATTGGACAACAATAAGATTAAAAAGAGGATTTTAAAAATTAAAGGCAAAAAGGAGAGTAAAAACAT
>JARRLT010000243.1:0-11284 GCA_037386725.1 Promethearchaeota archaeon | reverse complement strand
CTTTTCTTTACCTGCTTAAAGTAGTTTTTATAGATCTTGATAAATTATCAAGGAATGACTATAATCTCGATAATTACATATTTAGCTCTTTAAAAATAATGTTTTTTACCTTCTCTAATTCTTTATATGTTACACTCTCTCAAAGAAAATTCCCCTTTTAATACCTTATCCTCATAAAAATATTTCATATAAGAATATTCGTATTTTTAAGAATTTTTTAATGAAATTTCACTTTTTCTCTTCTTTATAATATATAAAAAATATGCTCCTGCAAATATGAAAGCACCCCAAATTACCGTATAATATGTAAAGTTGCCTGTATAGATATAATTGAGGATATCAAAGAAGACCAAAAAAGATATAGATAAACTAAGTGCACAAATTAACGCAACAAAATGATCTAGCTTTAAAGCAAAACTGCTTTTTAACTTAATTACACGATAATCATTTTTAGTTATAAGTCCGAGAATTATTGAAAGCAAAATTGATGTAAAACCAGAAATCAGAGTATAGAAATAAATCACTGGTGATAGAATTGAAAACAAGAAAAAGGAGAATATCACTATTAATGTTCCAATAACTAATAAAAATAATCCGAGATCTGATAATTTTGTCATTAATGTAAAAAAATAATAGTCAAGATTGATGCACATCTGGCAAAACTTTAAATATGCAATTTGATCTTTTTTAAATTGAATCCAATTTACAAGAAAGTATAATTTTTAAAAATAAAAGAGGGCGAATTTACTATTAAAAAATCAAATATTAAAAGGATATTCCTTGGTTTTCTTCTTTTGATTAGTATCTCATTGAATTCTAGTATAATTCTGGGAAATTTTGGAAATTTTGCTCTTATGGAGAAATCTGAAAACACTCAAGAAAATTTTTCTCCATATTTAAGTGATTGTGATAGTTGCGGGGATTCTGGGGATGGTAATATAGGGAATTGTAGTGGTTGTTTAAATATTATTGCTGCTAGTAGTGGGTATCTGACCAATAAACTAGAAACGGATCCTTATTTTAAGGATTTATTTGATTATGCCAATGAATTAGGTTTTACCATGTGTCTAGGAAAATGGTTAGTTTATGAGAATGGCAACTTAATCGGATTCATGGGTCTAAGAACAAATGAAAATTATTCCAAAGCTATTTCTCTTATATCATTTGAGAGGGGCCTTGTTGATTCGGTTCTAATAAATTTCACGACAGATATTTCAGGAACTTTCTTAATTAAAATATTCAATAGAAACGGTGGGATGATATTAAATAATCAATCAATACTAGACTCCTGGGGTGAGTTTAAATGGATGGAATATATATACAATTATAATGGAAATATAGGATACATAGATATCTATAAATATCTGATTAAGAACTTTATAACATATTCAGAATATTTTGCGAAGTTTATGTGCTTTAGGTACTTAGAAATACTTGAATTTATTAGTGACTGGACTGTAGTGAGTGATGTTATTTTAGGCGAGAATGAATTTTTGTCTGAAGTTAATAATATAAATATGCTTAATTATGCATATAGCATGGGTTATACACAATTTATTACAGCTAGCAAAGTTGAATATCAAAATGGGGCTTGTAATTTAATGGGTACGTTTAATAACATTAATAATCAATCCATGTTTTATTCGGGAATGAATGAAACTGCTGTTTTACTTAATTTTACATTAACTTCAGAAAATCACACGTTGATGAGTGTATTTATAAATGAGACAAATGGAGCTACATTCAATATGTCAGATTTAACAATTATTGACATATGGGGTCCTGAGCATCATAGCTGTGATTATTGGAGATGCTATGATGGATGCCTTACAGAATGGTTACTCAGTCCTTTAGGTATTGCTTGTTTAGCAGTTTGTGGTATAATATGTGAAGCTTGCATAGACACTATATTGTCACCTGAACCATATTCGAAATTAATATGCTGGGGAGGATGTATTGGCTGTATAGGGCTATGTGGAGGAGTTCCAGCAGTTGTATGTGCAATAGCATGTGGTTTGGATGCATGTTCTCATGGACATGTATGCGTTCCGGGCTCTGTAAGGAATAAACATTGTGCAGATTACTCTAACGGCTATTATCATACATTAGTATGGGAAGAATGTAATGATATTGGAATGGTATGGGTAACGCACTATACTTACTGTGGAAGTGGATATTATTGTGATCCAAATACTTTAGTTTGCAAAGCTGTGGGAGGCGGTGGAGGGGGAGGCTGTCCGATTTTATCAATATTCAATGGATCAGACTATTTAGAAGAAGGGTTATTAGACATTCATAACCCAGAAAGTTTTGATTTGATCACAATTCATGAGATATATGCAGAACCAAATGCCATAGAAAATCGCTTTTTACTTAAACTTACTGAACACCCTAAGACAATCTCCCATATTGATAGAGTACAATTATATGGCTTATTATCTGATAATCTCTTAGTCCCATTACCTTTAATTTCAGCAATACATTGTGAGTTAGGGGATGTAACCCAAATTTTGAGATACAGTGATGATTTACGAGTAGTTGAGTTAGGTGCTGATCACAATGAAGGACAATCTGAATCGATAAATCTAAAATTCTTAGCATTTTCTTATTTAAACTTCAAGGAATTGATTTTTGTAATAGAGGGCTTTTCTCTAGAATTTTTATGTACTAGTTCATAATAACGATCTGATAATCAATAGATATATTAATGAATCAAATTATTATTTTTATGCACTGTTATTAATATTTTATAAAAATATGACAAAATCAAAGACATATATACAATTAAATCTAAAGCAATGAGGACTTTATGAATCAAGGAATTAAATTAAAAAACAAAAATCAAAATGAAAATAAATTTCAATATTTTTTAGAGGAATTAGAAAAAGTGCCTTTTATTACAATTATAGGGAAATATGATCATATTTTAGGACCAAAAGCAATATTTTCTTCTATTGAACTTAAAGAAGAACACTTCATAAGAGATCTTCTTCGTGATGCTTTGAACACAAAGAATAAATTTGTCATACTAAATTTTTCTGAATTTTATGCTCAGATATTTAAAATAGAAATTCAAGATGATTCAGCTCGCGGTGGTAAACAACTTTATTCTATTATTTTGATCAGGCACATGGACTCTCCCTTGATACCTGAAATCCATTTTAAAAGATTAGAAATGCTATTTAGGAGAATAGGGCGTAAAAAGATTCTTCTTGATGAGGGTGATATATTTAAAAAATTTTATAAGGAAATTAAAAAAATTTATTTAAATAAAGACGAAATTGTTCCACTAGAATCGTGTAATATACAAATTAGAAGTGGAGTAAATACTATTCAAGGGTTTTGTGAATTAATATTGGAACAAAAGAAAAAAGAAGGAAAATTGAATGATAATGAAATAATAAATTATATAAAATTGATGCACGATGCATGCAATGATATAATTAGCACTATTGAAGAGAATTTTCAAGGTATATTAAAGTAGAATCAGTTGTGTAAAAAGAAAATGAGTCAATAAGAATATGTTATCAATTAATAATAAAAAAATCGTTTTGACCGGACCCCCGGACTCTGGTAAAACTACTATTAAAACTGTATTCTTTCACTTTGGAAATCCAATTATGTTGTTGAAGGATCCAATGGATCCAACGAGAGGAATAAATTCAAGTATCTTCTCAATTTTTGATTCTGAATTGGGTATTTTTGATCTCGCTGGTCAAGAAAATAAAATTTGGTTTACTCAAGAGAAGGAGATTTTTAATAAGAGCAATGTAATTATTTGTATTTTTGACGTCCGAAGTTCTCTTGAATCCATTATTTCATTTTTAATTGAAAAAATTTTGGTTTATATGAATGCAGTATTATTCTTTTTTTGCATAAAATAGACCTTGTTAATTATTCATATGTTTCTCATAAAATTACGTCAATAAATAACTTTTTTGAGACTCAATATCGGTCAGGTTTAAATTTTCAAATTTATCGCACATCCATTGTGAAAAATTACTTTTTTGAAACGTATAAAATTATTTTAGATATCCTAAATCTCATTCTTCAAAAGAACTTGATTCCTATAAGCAATAAAGAATTTTGTGATTTAGAGATCGAGATTAAGATTGTTATAAGTTATGAAAGTTCAAGCTATTATCTAATTGAAGATCTAAAATATAAATTTGAACTTAATGATGATGAAGTCAATTATCATCTAAATCGCTTGAAAAAATTAGGATTCATTGAAAGAGAAAGTAATAAATTCAAATTAACGAAGCGAAGTATGCTTTTAAAAGAAAATATTGAATTTGAGAGAAATAAAATTGAAGTTATAAGATCTGATAAGCGAGTTGAATTATTTTACACATTTAACAAGTTAACTGAGAAGATAATTTAAGTGATTATCTTACTATTTAATGTAGAAATATTGATCGTCTTTCTAACCAATAATGAACATAAAATAAAAACGACAATAATATTTTAATATCATATAATTTTTCATTTTAGCCATTAGATTTTGAATGAATATAAAAAATCTAAATTTCCTTTTTTTAAAAGTGATGAGGGTGTATCTATAAAATAAAACAATATTCTTGCAAGGAAAAAGTCTTACAAAAATATATTAAGAACTTCTTTTACTATGTTTTTAGGTGTTCGAAAGGATAGGGGATAATAACAAAAAATGATATTAGTATTTGGAATAGGATTAACATTAACAAAGATCCTTCTACTCAATACGGGAGATTGGAAGACAAAAGTCAACGAAAATTCATTATATTTGTTATTATTGCTAAAAAATGAGAAATAAAATAGAGATGGTAGGAAATAAATCTCCATAAATCAAAAATAATTGAACAAATTAAAAGAGAATTCAAGAATTTATTTGAAAACTCTTTAGATATGATTTGTGTTCATGATTTAAAAGGAAATTTCCTAATTGCAAATAAAATAACATTAAAAAAATTAGGTTATTCCTATGAGGAATTGTTAAATTTAAATATAAACCAAATCTATTCCCCAAAATATGGCACCTTGATTAAAAGTGAAATGAATAAATTAATTCATGAGGAAAAATTAACTTTTGAGAGTGAATATTTAACTAAAACGGGTAAAACTATACCTGTAGAAGTTATTTCCAAGCATATTATTTATGATAATAAGAATTTGGTATTAAATGTAGCTAGAGATATTTCAGAAAGAATAAAAAAAAATAATTTTATTCGAGTTAATAAATATTTGGCGGAAGCACATAACAGTACAAAAGAAGAAATTGCTGGAAAAAATAATTTTGATTTATATCCCAAAGAACAAGCTCAAGCTTATTGGAAAGATGATTTAGAAGTAATAGAATCTGGAAAACCTAAATTATTTATTGAAGAAAAATGGAATACCAAAAATGGTACAAAATGGGTAAGTACAAGTAAAATTCCTTTTAAGAATGAAAATAATGAAATAACTGGTATTATTGGACTTTCATTTGATATAACAAACCAAAAACTTATTGAAGAGGATTTAAAACGAAGTAAAGAAAAATTGAAAATAATCACTGAAAATGCCAATGATTTGATCTACATTTTAAATGAACACTTAGAATTTGAATATATTAACGAATCTGTTTTCAAAAGAAAAATGGGGTATTCTAATCAAGATCTAATAGGAAAATCTCATGTTAGTAAGACATTTAAAAAAGATATTCCAACAACACATCAAAAGCTTATTAATGTATTTAAAAAAAGAAACTTAGATCCTATTAAATATGAAACACGAGAATTTGACAAAGGCGGAAATATTCATTGGATGGAAATTAACGGAAAGCCATTTATTGATAATGACGGACAATTTAAATTAATGTTAATCGGGAGAGATATTACTGGAAGAAAATAAACAGAACAAAAGTTAAGAGAATCTGAGAAAAAGTTTAGAAATGTTTTAGAAAATATCAAAGAAGGATACTATGAGATGGATCTTAATGGGAATATTAAATCTTTTAATAGGACATTTAGCAATCTTATTGGCTATAATCCCTATGATTGTTCTAAATTAAATATTAAAAGTTTCTTATCTGAAATTGATAGATCTTTTAGCAGTTTAATTGATTATGGTACCAAATTTAATTTCAAAAGAATGTTGACCAAAAATGATGAAATTAAAATAAATAAAGTCCTTAACGATATATTCTTAAACGGAATAGGAAAACAAAATATAGAATTACAAATCGAACGAGAAGATGGATCCGAAATCTTTGTTGATATGTCTATATATCTTCAAAAAGATTCGGATGGAAAGAAGATTGGATTTTTTGGGTTTGCTAGAGATATTACTGAAAGAAAAAAAGCTGAAATTTTAAAAGATAAATTTAAAGTAAAATTGGAAAAGAAAGTTAAATTACGTACCTCTGAACTTAATGAGGCATTAGAAAACCAAAAGAAATATTTAGATGAAATTGTAAAAACCTCTCATTTTAAATCAAAGTTCTTAGCAACTATGTCTCATGAGTTGAGAACCCCTTTAAATGCAATTATTGGTTTTACAGATCTTTTGTTAGAAGAAATGGTTGGGGAATTAAATAATCGCCAGTTTGAATATATTATTGATATAAAAAAATCTTCAGAAGATTTATTACAAATGATCAGACAAATCCTTGATATATCTCATATCGAATCTGGAAAAATTGACTTAACTATAGAAAAAATTGATTTGAAAAAGATCCTTAACCAAATAATAGTTCCATTAAAAAATAGATATAAAGAAAAAAATATCGATTTAAAATTAAAGGGGGTAAATTCGGTAAAAATTATTTATGCTGATCGGTTAAAAATAAAACAAATTTTTATTAATTTGCTCGATAATGCATATAAATTCACCATGGAAGGCTTAATCCAATTTCAAGTGAAAGAAAAGGCAAAAAATTATTTATTTATTATTAAAGATACTGGGTTAGGTATTGATGAAAAAGATTATCCAAAAATTTTTACTGATTTTGAAAGATCATCTATAGCAGAAATAAACTCAATAGATGGAACCGGACTAGGGTTGACATTAACAAAAAGATTAATTGAATTACATAAAGGCAAAATATGGTTTGAAAGTGAGGTTAGTAAAGGATCGATTTTCTATTTTACAATTCCGAAACCAATTTCACCCGTAGAGGAATTTCTTAAACTAATTTAATAAAATAAAGTTAAAGCTGATAAACAATGCATAATATAGAGAGAAGAAAGGGAATTAATAAATTTTCTGGTAAATGTAAGTTGGAGAAAAATCTCTATATAATACTAGAAAATTTAAAAGAACCTTATTCAGAAATATCCCTTAATGGAAAAATTGTATTTTATAATAGAGCTTTTGGAAAATTTTTAAATTTTCCTGAAAATGAGTTTATGAGTAAAAATTATTTTGATCTTATTGAGGGAAGACATAAGCAGGATTTTTTAAAAGGTCTCAAAAAATTAAGGAGAAATGAACAAGAGACCTTTAGTTTAGAATACAAGATGAAGGTTTTAAGTGGTCATAAATTTCTTGTAAAATCATTAATTAATAGAAAATTTAATAATAATGATGAGATAATAGGATATTCTATATTGACTGAAACTTTTGGGAATAAAGAAAAGCAAGAAATATCCGAAATAAAATTTGGTGAAAAACTAGAAAAGAGTATTAAAGAACGAACTAAATCTCTTAATGAATTACTTAAACAACAAGAACTTTATCAAGAAGAAGTTTTAAAAGCTTCCAAATTTAAAACAGAATTTTTAGCAACAATGTCTCATGAATTGAGAACTCCGCTTAATGCAATAATTGGGTTCACAGATTTATTATTAGAAGAAACCTATGGAAAACTCAATGATGAGCAATTAGAATATTTAAGTGACATTAAAGATTCAGCAGAACATCAGTTTGATATGATAAGTAATATATTAGACCTTACTAAAATTGAAGCAGGTCAAATGAAGTTAAATTTTAAGGAATTCCCTCTTGAAACAGTAATGAACCAGATAAAATCCACATTCAAGCCTTTAATTAAAAATAAAAATCTAAATTTCATAATTGAAGGTCTAGAAGTAAATAAGATCATGTATGCTGATCCAATTAGATTTAAGGAGATATTATTAAATTTAGTTAGTAATGCAATTAAGTATACGATTGAAGGTCAAGTAAAAGTTATTATAAAAGAAATCTATGATAAATATATATTTAAAGTTCGTGATACTGGAATTGGAATAGCAAGGAAGGATTTTGATTTAGTTTTTAAAGAATTTAAACGAATTGAATCATCCTATGTAAAATCTACTTCAGGAACAGGATTGGGATTATCTCTTACGAAGAGGTTAGTAGAACTCCATGGGGGCCAAATATCTTTTACGAGTGTATTAGGTGCTGGTACAACATTTACATTTTTTATTCCTAAAAAGATCCCTAAAGATGATATAAAATTATTTTAGAGAGGCCATAATTATAATGAGTTTATTGTTTCCTTATCAATTCCTTTAAATTTTTCTGTTGGTAAGTCTAAAACTGCCTTCATAGTCGTAGGATAATAATCTAATTTTAAAAATCGGTTCGAAAAATATTTTATTATTGTTTTAGCTGAATCAGAAATAAAAATAAGATCGACTAATTATAAAAAAATATGTGGAAATCAAAAATATAATATTATTTTAAAAATTATACTATAGAGTACTCAATCTTAATTTGATTTATTATATACCTTTTGAATTTGATTATCATCAAGAATTTTATGATTTAGAATGAATTTATTATATTTTTTATTAAGGTTTTGAAGCCAAATTTTTGCATTATTATAAATATTTTTATTACTCGTAGCTCCTGAAGATTCAAATAATTCTAAATCTTCTTGATACTTTTTAAAAAATTCTGTAAAGTAATTTTTTAAATCTTTTTCTAATACTCTTAATTTTACAAGAGGATTAACAAAAAAAGTCACAGTGTAATCATTAATATTAAAAATCTCCATTTTAAGATTTTCGCCCTTAAGATTAAACCCAGATAAATTTTGAATATTTAATTCATGCGAAAATTTTTCAAGAGCACTTATAAACATTGGTATTAATTCAATATCAAAATTTTCATTTTCAGAGGGTTGTGATTCATCTTGGTTTGCGATATATCGATTTAAAGCCCCTTCAAATGTCTCTACTCGTAAAAAGGTTTTCCCATCAATGTCAGCAATAAAAAACCCTATAATCTGTGAATCTTCATATTTTTGTTGAATAGGTTTTGCGACTTTAATCTTCGTATCACCAATAATATGTTTTAGGGAAATTTTATCGATTAGATTTTCAATTTTTCTTTTTCCAATATTTGTAAGAGAAAACAGCTGCTTTCCCGATTCTAATTCATATGTTATATGTTTTTTATTTATCAAGTGACTAATGATGTTATCCAAACTATTATTCGAGATTTCTAACCTCTCTCTAAGTTCATCCCGAGAAATTAATATTTCATCTCTAATTAAAATAACAGCTTCTAAGATATATCGTAATGTCTCAGAATCTGATATCAGTGAAGTTTTATCACCCTCTCTAAGACAAGCTTTTAAAATATTTTTTTAAAGTAGATTTAATCTTTTGTATTAGAAATGGAGTAGCTAAATCGATCTTATGAATAAAAACAATAACTTTTGAAGTGGATGAAGTATTATTTCTTAATTTAATCACTTTTCTGATAAAATCTACAATTTCCTCAAAACCATCACTGATATCTAAAATGACCAATATAATCTTTGCATCTTGAAATATTGCTTTATCTTCAGAAAACCAACGATCATTTTCTTGCCCTGCGAGATCAAAGATACCCAATTCTTTATTTAGTTCTGATAAACGAAATATTAGTGATTCTTCCCCATAAGTAGGTTCTAGCGCATATTCTAATAATTTATTAGAATTTTCCCCTTGAAAAAAGATTTTTTTAAGAGTAGTTTTCCCTGCACCAGGGGGTCCAATAAAGATTAATTTTTTACTCATTTTAAAAATCTCATACGTTTATTATTTTCTGATGTAATTTTCCTATAAAGCATATTAAATTATTAGGACTTAAAGATTCTGAAATGCAAACAAGGTTCTTCATATTCTCTTGTTCTTTATCAACCTTTCTAAGAATAATAGTTAGATTATTTGATCCCGAAAGAATTAAATGCTTAATATCTCCATTTTTAGTCATATTTTCAAAATTTTGAGATAATTGGGCTATTAATTTATGAGAATGATTAATGATTGAAGTATTAAAATCAGAAGTCATACTTTGTAGGATTATGCTATTATTAGGATTTGTTATAAAGCACATAGTCTTTGAATATTCTCGAAGTAAATCATCCATGTCACTTTGTAGAGTCATTGTTTCTTTAGAAAAGCTGCTTAATATACTATAGAAACTATTATATAAGCTATAGATTAATGCGGGTACAATTGAAGTAAAATAGATTTTAAATGGATAGTTCTTTTGAAATTCATTATAAATACCCTTGATCTCGCTTTCTCTTTTTTCTTCTATGATAAGATCAGTTTTATGGAAAAATAATATTAAATGGGCTGTGGGAGCTAATTCTTCGAGGATTTGTCTTATGTCGTTAATATCTTGGGTTATAATTTCTTTATTATTTTTCCAAAGATAATAATCGAATATATATAAGATAACATCTACATCATCAAAAGCGATTCGTTGATCCGAGTTAATATTAACATTATTATTACCAATTTCTAACAAGAATTTTAGTTCTTGACCAGAAGAATCAAATACACCTAATTTCAGATCTAACCAAGAATATGTTGATGGAGTAATTCCTCGTGTAGGTTCTAAAGACTTATAAAGAAGTGTTTGAGGGCTTTTACCTTCAAAAATAATTTTTTTAATTGTAGATTTTCCCGTTCCCGCTCTTCCGAGCATCAAAATTTTTCTGGCTGAATTTTCTGGAAAGAATTGCTCAATATTATCATGAAAATATTTCTTTTGGTCTTCTTTTGAACGCCCAAAAAGATCTCTACTAAATTTCGAAAATTCAGTTTTCAATCTGTATAAGTTTTCTTTTTCTTGATTTTCAATTATAGCAACTAAAATTTCATATCCAAAAGTAGAAACCCGCGTTTTGTCACAATAACTAAGAATTGCTTGATCGTTATAGTTTGTTTCAAATAATTCATCATTTTCATAGTCTTGATTATACGCATGAGTCATGTAGATTTTATTAATCAATTCTTGGGAAAGATTAAAATTCTCTGGATATTTACACTCTAAAATAGAACCAATTTTTTGATCCCAAGAAAATAAAGCAATTCCTTTA
>JARRLT010000242.1:0-12906 GCA_037386725.1 Promethearchaeota archaeon | reverse complement strand
AAAAAAATTGTATCCAATAATAGTAATGGTAGATGGGCAGAAGACTTAAAAAAGCAAATATACATGAAAGAAAATATCCATAAAAATCTTATTTTTAAATTATTGAAAAAGGAGATCCTCGCCAGGCGGGTCTAAAAAAGTTATCATAAGACCACTAAACAATGAAGGAAGAGAAGGGTAAATCAAAAGTGTATATTCTACACTAACCAAAAGACAAAAATCCAGGGTGCTTGGCAAGGATCATTTTTTACTTTTAACTTTGAAGTCAATATAGATAGCAAAGAAATGATATATAAATGTAATGAGCTTGGCAATTTTTGAATCATGATAGATCAATTAGAAAGTCAATTGAATTGTTTGTGGCTTCTTAAAGGCGTTTTGAAAGTATTTTATCGAATTCTGGTATTCTATAATCAGTTTATCTAAGTTATTTTCTACTTGTTCTTGGTTTAGGAAGTGGTTTTTACATAAAAATGTAAAAATATTTTGTTTGTCTGGATTGCTCCATAGTAAGTATCACTTTGATAATATTCATTCTTTTATTATTTCTTATGATATTTTTATTAGAAATAGATATTTTAAAAGATTGCTATGCTCAAGACAACAAATATCAAAGAAATAATTAAAGTGGCATTAGTCGGATTTCCCGCAGTTGGTAAAACCACTATGGTTAACTTGTTATCCGAAAGACCTATCGAAAAGAAATATTTACCTACCCAGGGATTTGATCTTAAGACCGTACAATTTGGCAATTATAGACTGAGAATTTGGGATTTTGGTGGACAAAAACATTATTTAAAGGCTTATTTAAAAGATTATGTGAGAGGTTCTGACATTTTATTTATTGTTACGGATTCTACTCCCAAAAACGTGTTAAATAGTAAACAATTAATCGAATACGCTCAACAAATTGATGATTGTCAAATTGTCGCAATTGCTAATAAACAAGATCTTTGTAAAAGAGATGGACATATGAGTTATAGACGTGTGGAGGATGTATTGCATGTAAAGACTTTAGGATTAACAGCTATCGACCCAACAGAAAGGGTAAAATTGACTAAAGCAATAGAGGATGAATTGAATAAAGTCCTTGTAAGGAGGGAGATCAATAAATGAAATTTCAAGAAAGTGAATTGTTTGGAGCTGCCTTAATCGGATTTGATTTAATAGATGGTCCGTTTCTTAAGTGGAAACGTGAATATGATGCAAATGCTAAAGTTGATATCGATGATTTTGCTATGAGCTTTTATCTCGCATTTAGAGGAGGTAATGCAGGGAAGAAGCCGAGAGCTATACTTTATGATAATTTCTATATTGTCGCTTTTCCAAAAGATTTAGAGCTTTGCTGTTTATTTTTAAAACCTCAAGGAATTGAAAATAATATTAAACAGTTAAACAAAACAGCTTCAAGAATAATAAATGAAGTTAATTTGGATTTGGAGGATGAAGAAGATGAAAATCAAGATTCCGATGAGGATACTATAGAAGAAGTTAAAAGATTAATTGTAAATCTATTAAATGATACTGAAATGTCTACTCCGGAATTACGCAAATATTTCAAGCTTAGTAACTCCCAGATCTGGAAGGTTATGTCAGATTTAGAAAATGAGCAAAAAGTAAAAAGAGTTGAAAAAAGGGGAAGAGCTGTAATTTGGACGGCAAATTAGTTTTTCTATTTTGAAATCATTTTTATTTAATTACCACTGTTTTCTTCTTGCTTAGTATAATACCTTGAAAACATCATATTACAAATTTCAGGAATATCTTCTTTAGGTTTTGATGTAGCAATATATCTTAAAATATGGTTTATAACAAATATTCCTACTAATTCTATGTGATAACTTCCAATCTTTTCTAGATTTTCACCAGAAAAGTTAATTTTCAACTCAGACTGATTTATCTCATAGCTTATCTCAACGTAAATTTCAGGAAATACTTCTTTTTCGATTATCCATTTTTCTTCATTCACAGTAATTTTAGCTCCAATAAATTCTTCGAGAGGTTGTTTATCATCAGGATTTAAAAGCTTAAATGGTTCTTTACGTTGCTTTAAGACTTTTTGCATTAATTTAGTTCTTTTTTCATAAGATCTCTCAAATGGTTCTCGATTTTTAATTCCTCTTTCAATAAAATCAATAACGATGTCTAAGAATGTTGCTGAATCTTCTCCCGGTATCCAATAAACTCTTTTACCTGAAAACAAAAATTTCATTTCTGCCTCAATATCTCCAAATTCTTTTCCATAATAAAAGTAAGATATGTGGATATTTGCTTCTGGAAAGAATTCGATATTTATAGTCCAATCCTCATCAAAACCGATTTCTTTTAGCTCCCCTCCAATATCCTCAACTATAATTTCCTTTAGACGTTCTTCTGGAAAATCTTTAAACATATTTACTTTAGCTTTACTAATATCATTTAATTCCTTTTCATGAGGGCCTCTTACACCAGTAGCATCTATTTGTCCAACCGTTAAAAATTTCGCTTTTTTACTCAATATAACCATGAAGTAAAAAATTTGTTATCGTTTAAATTAATCTAAAGGTAAAAAATAAGTCTCAACTCATTTTTTTAAATTTTGCTATAAAGAATCCATTTGTTTTATGTATAGCAGGAAATAACCTTCCCGTACCTTTAATAGGTTTTCCTTCAATTAAATAACTTTTACTTAAATAATCTGGTAAAGTCATTGGAATCAAATCTTGCATGTTATTAATTACTTGAAATTCCCCTTCTTCTGGATATAAACTACAAGTCGAATATAATAATTGACCACCCGGTTTTAAGAACATTTTAGCTGATTTTATTAACTTTTCTTGTAGAAGTACATTTTGGTGTAAAAACTGAGAATTCTGACGCATTTTTAATTCTGGATTAGATTGAAAGGTTCCACTCCCAGTACATGGCGCATCTAGCAAAATCTTTTCAAATTGAGTACATTTTCGAAATGGTGGACTAATGCTATCTGAATTTAATAGATACGTATTTAGCACATTGAATTTCTTCAATAATTGTTTTGTATCATAAGCTCGAGATTCAAGAAACTCATTTACAATAATCTTTCCATTATTTTGCATTTTTTGGGCTATCAAACTTGTCTTCATCCCAGGAGCAGCACACATATCTAAGATAAAATCATCTTTTTTTGGGTTCAATATTTCTACTATTAAAATTGACCCCTTATCTTGAAATGTTAAAAATCCCTCCTTAAACCATTTTGTATCTAATACATTAGATTTGTTTTTAGAATAGTAAAGATAAGAAATTGAATCATCTTGTAAGAAAAATTCATTATTTTTAGTTAACTCATTTCTCAAATTTTTTAATACGTCTGAATTTTTCATGGAACTTTTCAACATATTTATCCTTATATCTGAAATTTCTCTTTCTTTATTCATTTCTTTTATATTTTGTCTTAAAAAGCTCAATTTCATTACAGTATTTAACTTTCCAAGGAAAAAAGTAGGTATAGCTTCTTGAATACTTAATTTTTCCATTTCATTTTTATTTTTAAGAGCAATATCTAATGAAAAAGTTTCTAACTTACTAATGAATTTCTTAAAATTATTGCTTCTCTTGTTATTATGACAAATTTTTTAATAATATAATTAATTGTATTCCAAAATCTTATTATTTGATAAAAATAGTGAACTATAAATGAGTTGGAAAGAAGATAGGATTCTAATGTTAAAATATCTCCTTTATAAAAGTCGTATAATCTATCTATTAGCAATCTAAGAGAATTATTAATCATAATTCAACTATAGTAAAGAAGATTTAACATTATATAAATAAATAAAGGTTATCATATACACTTTTTGGGAAGTAAAGTTAATCAGTCTATGAAAATAAGTATTTTATAATTAAATTATAGATTACAAAAGAATATCTATTCCAATATTCTTTAATTCATCAATTCTTTTTAAATTTTGATTTATTGGGTTTTTAATTAATTTCAATCTTCTTAAAGATTTCATCTTTTCTATATTTTCAGGAAATTTTTCAATTTTATTAAAACTAACATCTATTTCTTTCAATTTGGATAACAAATATAAATTATCTGGTAGCTTATTCAAGAAATTTCCTATTAGGTCCATTTCTTCCAAATTTAATAAATTTAAAATTGATGATGGTAAACATGCTATTTTATTCCATGCTAAATTTAATCTTTTAAGATTAGAAAGAAAATTGATTTCCTCAGGATAAATAGATATTCCTAATTGGAATAATCCTAATCCAGTTATTCTATTATTATTTACAATATATCCACATGTATTAATTTTTTAACTTCATCAACTTTCAGCGACTGAATGGCTGAGTCATAACATAAACAACAGAGAAATTCTAAATTTTCAGATTGCCACAACGAGATTAAGTATTCTTGTGAATATGTACGATTTCTTAGAAAAAATTCCCCAAACTTTAAATCTTTTTTACATTCAAAACAGTGTCGGGATTTAAATTCTCTTGATTTTGGAAATCTATTACTCATAAACACAAAAAAATTAAATTAATATAAAAATATTCTTTTTAATTTGGATAATAGATATGACCAATAATTATCCTCTTAAACTAAATATTATTAATCTCTAAAGAAAAAACATTAAATGGAAAAAAACTTATATCTTTTCCATCATCCAACTAGAATAATTCATTATTTAAGTTTATTTTTAAATTTTTTTATTGAAATTGATCAAATTTAAACTATAAACAAAAGTTCTGAAATTTGGATGTTTTTTTAAGTCTAAAGGTATAAAATTGGAGATTAAATCCTTAATAATCGAAATGATTTTAGTGAAATTTCAAAGATCATTTGAAAGATCAATGGTAAAATTTTATGAACAGTAAAGGGTATTTATCAGAAATTTTTTCATCATTTCAAGGGGAAGGAGGAACGGTTAGAGGGAGTTGTTTTGGAAAACGTCAAATTTTCATACGCTTTTCTGGGTGCAATTTAGCATGTGATAATCTCAAAGCTTCACCTTGTTTTTGGTGTGATTCAAAAAAAGCACAAAAACCTGAACAACTTGAATATTGGTACGAAGTAAACCCATATTCACAAGAAAAGAGTCAAAATAATAACCCCATTGAGATTGATAAATTAATAAAACTCATTAAGAATCTTATCACAAATGATCTCCATTCAATTAGTTTTACTGGTGGAGAACCACTTCTACAGATTGATTTTTTAATAGAATTGATTAAAAATATGAGCAAAAAGCAGATTAGTATTCCTTTATACTTAGAAACAAATGGTACAATAAATCTAACAAATAGAGAATTAGAATTATTAGGAAAATACTTTAAATATTGTTGCTGTGATATTAAAGATAGAAGTTCTAAGGCAATTCTTGAAAGTAGCTGGACTAATTTAGTCGAAAGGGAACTTAACTTCATACATAAATCGATATCAATTGGAATAGTAACTTTTGCTAAAATTGTGGTAACCTCTAAAACAAGAATAGAAGACATTGAATTTATTAGCAAGGAATTATCTAAGATAAAATATGATGATGGTCAAAGTGTTGGATTGGCTATTCAACCCGTTTACTTGGAAAGTAAAATGTTGAGTGATAAGTATGGTATTTCCAATGAGCATTTTAACAAAATTTTTCATGCTGCGTCAAAGTATTTGGATCCAGAATGTTTGAGTTTATCAATCCAAGCACACAAATATTTAAAAATCTTATGAATAATTACGAAATGTTTAGAACTAACTATAAATTATTAAAACTTAGATAATCAGTTTCAAATATGTAAAATAGAATTTAAATTTAAAATAAATTGTTTTACTTTAAAAGAATTTAATATTCATATTATTATAAGTTAGAATAGATAAGCCAATATAATTAAAGTAAAAAACTTTGAGTTGAAAGACATGGATTATAAAATCATTGTTAATGAAACAAAAGTAAAGTTTAGCGCATGCCATTTTCTGAAAGAGCACCCCAAATGTTCAAGACTTCATGGACATAACTATTATGTATCCGTTGAGATAAGTGATTCTTTAGATGAGAATTATTTTGTAGTAGATTTTATGGAATTAAAAAAGACTTTAAAAGAGATTGTAGAACCTTTAGATCATTATATTTTGATTCCAACTAAATCTGATGCGATTAAAATCACAGAGAGTGATGATTCTGTGGAAGTGAAAACACCTTCTAAAAGATACGTATTTCCTCGAACGGATGTTTCCTTCTTACCGATCCCAGCAACTACTAGTGAAGTATTAGCTAAATATATTTATGATAAATTGTCAGAAATTTACAAAAATAAAAAAATCACAGTAAAAGTAGGGGAATCAAGGGGTACTATGGCATCTTATGGATTATAGATATACCAAAATCAAAAAATTTTAAGACATCTAATTATAAGTACTAATCTATGGAATCATCATTAAATATTATTCTTGTTTTATATTCCAAAGGATCTTCAATTCCAGCTTCTTTAAAACCTTTCAATCTCAGTTGGCAAGCAAAACATTCTCCACAAGCAGGACGTTCTCCCCTATAACATGTATGAGTGTATTTATATAATTCTAATCCACCTAGATTTTTCATCATTTTAATAGTCTCAGCTTTATTTTTCCACATTAATGGAGTATGAATTATGATATCATATTCCATCCCTAAATTAAGAGTGGCCTGTAGAGATTTAATTGTTACATCTCGACAATCAGGATATCCAGAATAATCTGTTTGACAAACACCCGTAACAAGATTTTTGATACCTTTTTGATAAGCATAGGCAGCTGCGATGGTAAGAAATAGTAGATTCAAGGAATAATCTTTTGTTCAGAAGAATTTAAAATATCAACAATTTTTTTCGCTGATTCTAATTCGATCTTATGCCTTTGCTTATAATCAAAAGACATTACAGAAACGTCTTCATAATGCTTTAAAGCCCAAACGAGACAAGTTGTGGAATCTTGTCCTCCACTAAAAACAACTATACATTTCATACTACTTTCATATTATTGAATTAAGGGATTCAAATATCCTTTCTTACTTATATATGCCTATTAAAAGAACCTTCCTTTATTACTTTTGTTAATTATATCATTTGCTAATTTTATATGCTTCTGATAGGCTTTTTCTATTCCGTTACGAAGGATTTTTTTCTGTTCTTCGGGGAATTTCAATAAATCCTCGATATAATCATATTTCAGATTATAAAGATCCTTAAGAATTTCTGCTTGTTTCTTTATTGAGAATAAATCGATTTCATATAAGGATAAATTATTCGTTTGTAACCAATTTTCAAGTGAAAGATAACTTATAACTCGAATTATATTTTCTGGTAAATTTAAATAGATCTTTAAAAGTTCACAAGATCTTTTATTATAATTAAGTATATTTTGGTTTATTTTGGAAGAATTAAATTTCGAGAGCAATCTTTCTCTTGCTACTTTATTTAATTCTAACTTCAATTTATTCTTCAATGATTTTTTTATAAAAAATATATAAACTGAATCAATATAAAAATACTATTTTAAAATTATTTTATAACGAATATAACGTAATTTTATCTAATGCAATATAACAAAATTATGGTGATAATTAATGAGGAAAACTAAACCATTTTTTGGATTTGTGAAATTAGGAAGTTTAGTTCTTTTCTTTTTTACATTAGTAGTCTCAGAATTAGCATGGATTACATATGGAAGTATTGAAGGTGTTTTGGGGACTATATCATTTTTCTTACTAACTATATTGTTGATTTTTCCATGGATAATACCATTTATAGGAATTCCGCTGGGTATTCTTGAAAAAATTAGTATTTATGATATATATAACTTTGTTTTAAGTCTATCTAAAATCCCGTCGAGTTGGCTTACAATAATTTGGTATTGGACTATCGTGATCATCTCAAGCTTAATAGGATTATTGCTTTCTATCACTATTGTTATTATATTGATGAAAAGAAAATATAAACTAAAAAAAGCAGATTATAACATTGCGTTAGTTAATTGTAATATAATTGATGGAAAAAAAGAGAGTTCAATAATAGAAAATGGTGTGATTCTTATAAAAAATGTTGTTGAAGAGGGTAAAACTCCAGGTTTGATAGAAAAAGTAGGTAATATTGAAAGCTTAAAAACCCCAAAGGGATATAAGACAATAGATTTAAAGGGTCAGTATATTTTACCTGGTTTGATAAATGCACATTGTCATCTAACTGGTAGTGGTAAACCAACAAAGTTAATGGGATTAAGCGATAAATGGATGGAAATTCTTGTAAATTTTTTAGATACTTTTATCGGTAAGATTTTTTTGAAGAACCTTATGCGAAAAAATGCAATGAATTCTCTATATGCTGGCGTTACAACTTTAAACACTATGAGTGATCCTCTCTTCGTTGATTTAGAGATTCGAGATGAGATTAATGAAGGAAAGATCATTGGACCAAGACTTCTTTGTTCAGGAAAAGGAATACATATAACTGGGGGCCATGGAGGAGTTATGGCACATACTGTTGATTCAACTGTAGAAATTAGAAAGGCAGTAAGAAAAAACTTGAGAGAAAAAGTTGATTTCATTAAAATTCTTTCCACTGGAGGGGTTATGGATGCCAGAGCAATTGGAGAAGCCGGAAGGCCTCAGATGACGGTAAAAGAGATTAAAACTGCATGTTTTGAGGCTCATAGAGGAAATTTGTTAGTAGCAACTCATTGTGAATCCACTAAAGGGATAGAAGAAGCATTGGAAGGCGGTGTTGATAGTATTGAACATGGTGCAGAGATTCCAGATGATCTTGTTCCAAAATTCAAAAATAATCCCAATTCTTTAAGAGGTTATACCATTTTAACCCCAACTCTTTCAGCGGGAATGGGATTAGCCACACTCCCAAAAGAAGAAACTAAAATAACGAATGAAAAATATGAAAATGCTAAAATTATTGCGAAGGGAATGATTAAGGCTTTACAAAATGCGTATAAATCCGATATTAAATTAAATTTGGGAACCGATGCTTCAGTACCATACTCAACTCATTATGATGTATGGAAAGAAATAAAATACTGGATTCATTATACAAATATGTCTCCACAAGAAGCAATATATCATGCAACGTTGGGTAATGCTGAAAACCTTAGAATAGAAAAAGTTACTGGAAGTATTACTAAAGGAAAATTTGCGGATTTACAAGTAGTTCCAGAAAATCCTTATGAAAATATTAATAATTTAGGTGAAGTTTCAATGGTAATTATTAAAGGTTTACTTATTAAAAACCCGAAAGTTCAAAAAATTAAAAATTTAAAAGAAATATATCCAATTGAAATCTATGATTAGATTGTTCAAATATTATTTCTTCTTTAGGATTTAAAAAGATTTTTATGAAAACATCCTAACTCAGTTTATAAATTAATTTAAAAAAATTTGTTTGAATATTACCATCTGGTTTGAATCAGTAATTAAAATTGATATGAATGCAAACTTTTTTAGATCTTAAGAAGTTTTTGGGCATTCCTAAAGAGAATTTTTTCTTTAAAGCTGTTAGAAATTGGAAGATCTTCCACAGCAGGAACAATTTGGTTCCAATGCTTTAAAGGATGATCGGAAGCGAAAAGCACTTTATCTTCTATGCTATACTTTGTATAGGCATCCCAAAGAAAATATTGGTTTAGTTCAGGGTGCGCTGAAATATCGACATAGACATTTGGATGTCTTAATACTACAGAATAGGTATCCCAAAACCAAGGTGTTCCCATGTGACCCATTATAATTTCTAAATTTTCAAACCGATTTGCCAATTCATCAATAAGTAGAGGATGTCCATATTTTGCGATTGATCCTTTTGTTGAAAGTTGATGACCGGTATGGATCCATAAGGGAATTCCATAATCTATTATCTTTTGCCATAAATAATTATACTTCTCTTCCAACACATTAAATTTTTGGACTGGTGGGATAATTTTTACACCTTTTAGATCAAGTGATTCAATAGCATATTCCAATTGATCAATTACATTTGAAGCTGGGACATCGATTCCTGCAAAACCAATAAATCTATTGGGATACATATTAACAAAATCTCTAATATTGTCATTAGTAACTAAAATTATACCATATGACGATTTGATATTGAATGAAACTATTACTGCCTTCTGGATTTCAATCATCAAAGGTCTACTTATTGAAAAACCAAAAGTTCGAAAGATTAAAAATTTAAAAGAGGTCTATCCAATTGAAATTTAGATTAATCTTTTAATCTTATAAAAAAACAAAAAAATACAAGAAAGAAAACAAGGTTATTCCTTCTTCTTTTTAAGAGAATAAATTACTCCGATTACAACCATTATTCCTATTGAACCGAGAATAATCGATCCATCAAACCCTGAAATTAAAGGAGGCAACACAACAGAAAATCTATAAGCTATTGTTCCATTTTCATCTATTAAAGTATAATCTACTAATGCCCCATAAACAGAATCGTAAGTCCATTTTTCTGTGCAGTTAGTATAATAGTTTACTCGTGTAGAATTGTTTATTTGAACAAAATAAGGTAAACCAACGTGATGAGTTATTATTGAACTGCTAATGGAATAATTAGAATCCCAGATTAAATTCCTTAGATATTTTGCAGGAGGAACGGGTACATAATTTAACCATCCAAAAGACCAAGCATATTTCATTGTCATGTTAGAAGGATCGGACATATTAGCAGAATAATCGCGAATCCAGTTAGTAAGATTATTCGGGTCATTCATAATTTGAATTGATTGCCATTTGATGTCAGGATTTGAATTGTTAAATCCATTTAAAGTCCAATACCATACATTAGTGATTATATTACAGACCTTAATATTAGTGAAGTTAGCAAATTCCGTAAAATTTTCAATAACATTTGGCTTAATATCTGTTACTTTAGTCATCATTTTAGCATTTTTTAGATATGCTCCAGGCCCAAAAAGAAGTTGTAATTGATCTGTCCAATTGGAGCCAAATATATGGTTTAAACTATTGTTATTAACAACTTTTACCTGTAAGATTTTTTCAGTACCTTTAGAACTAGCACAATTATAAGAAGCATTAACAAATGAAATAGTTCCTGAGAAACAAAATAAAAAAATAAAGATGCTAGTTAAAACAATTTTTGATTTTTTCATTTTAAGATTCTTTATATAATATTAATTTTTAAATAAAATACAATTAGAATACTTTTTAACAGTTAACTAATATAAATAAAGATAATCTATATATATTTTGGAAGGAAAAATTTTAAAGGTGTAATCTAAATTTAAAATTTTTCAATTCTATTAAAGTTTTAAGGAACTTTAGAATATTTTAGATAATCGTTTAATGATTTATTTTATTGTACATTGATAATGGATATGGATAAACTTAAATTAAGCAATGGAATAGAAATTGCATACAAGATAAGTGGGGATAACAAGGGATCAAAAATGGTGTTACTCCATGATTTATTTGTAAATAGCGATATTTGGAAATTTCAAATACCATTTTTTGAGAAAGATTTTAATATTTTACGATTTGATTTAAGAGGTCATGGAAGATCGACGAAACCAGAAGAAGGATATACTATAAGGAATTATGTTGATGATTTAAATGAAATATTATCTAAACTTTCTTGGCAAAATAACATCTATCTTATAGGGCATTCATTAGGAGCTATGATAGGTGTCATTTATAGTTTAGAAAATCCTTCGCATGTAAAAAGATTGGTTCTTATTGATAGTTTTTGTCATTTCAGCCAAGAATCAGTTAACAATTTATTGGAAAGGATCGAGACTTATACTTTAAAAGAATTTTGTGAGATAATAATTAGAAGAAGTTTGATTCCTTTTAATCAAAATAAAGCAAACCTTATTGAGAATTTAATCTTGAACAACATGACTGGGAAAAATTGTCTCAATGCTGTTAGAGCCTATTCAGGATTTCAAATATGCGGAGAATTACAAAATTTGAGGATTCCAACATTAATTGTTGTTGGTGAAAAAGATCAAATTACTCCTACATGGGCTAGTGAGATGATGCATAGTTGGATACCTAATTCAAATCTTGTTGTGATTTCAGAAGCAGGACATCAAATAAATTTAAATCATCATAAACAATTAAATAATATAATTCAAAGCTTTTGGAATGAAGAAATGAGTAAAATTTAATGATAGAAATTTCTTTCGAATGCAGTTAATTCATTTTACTAATATTTCATTCTTTATTCCGTATACTGGCTATAAAAAGGAAATTTCTTCCAAATATATATATAAAGCGATTCTAACCATAATAGATAAAAAAGAAAAGGAAGTGGATTTGCTTCCCATATATTTGAAGATATACCTATCAAAAGTGGAGAAAAAATAGTAAAAAGAAGAAAACTTAAAGTTCCGATTATAAAAATCATAATCGTCTTGAGAAATAAATTATTCCAAAATTTAAATTTTTCAAACCAACTTTTTAGAAAAAAATAATAAAAATTATAGTAAGTATCAAAAAAGTTGGATAAGAAACTCCAATTTTGTACCATCCATCGATTCGTTGAAGCACATCTGCCGAATGTCCTAAAAGGAAAAATAAAGGGTCAAATAAAACAGGAACTAAAAATGGAAAGAATGCTGAAACTAATAATCCAAGAAAAAAACATAAGGGTAGGTGGCATTGAAGTGCACACTATAACTTGAATATCCTTAGTAAATACAGCGTAAAAAAATTGCATGAGGGATGAAGACAAAAAATAAGAATAGATATTTAAATCATCTTAATAAATTTAATTGGGAAAAATCCTCAGAAAAATTACTAAATGCTTTAATAAAATAGAATAAAACAAACAATTAAAGTATAGAAATAAATATTATGAAACAGCCTACGATATCGAGAATAAAAGTAAATTCACAATGGAGATTCGACCAACACTTAAAATAGATTGGGGAAAAGACATCTTATCAGA
>JARRLT010000241.1:0-10626 GCA_037386725.1 Promethearchaeota archaeon | reverse complement strand
GGCTCCATTTCTCTTAATTCCCTAATATCATCATTTTTATCCACCAATAAAAAATCACCTCCTAAAGTTTTGGCTATAAATGCTAATGGAAACCATTCATAATACATTCTAAGCTTAGGTCTTGGGGATGGAAAATAGGCATAAATTCCTCCATAATGAAGAATTGCGTGAAAGTCTCCAACGAAACTTCCACTGTATCTATCCTTAAAATGTTTTGCATTCAATAATTCTCTATATTTCTTGCATTTTGAACTCCATTTTTCAATATCTCCACCCATGCATTTGATACCTCCTTCATCCAAATCAGGCATCGAAAGATCCTCTAAATACACAAAATGATAAAAAGTCATTGAATATGGGACAGTATCCAATAGAAATTCAGCAACCTTTCCATTAATAGCCATAATAAGATTGGTAAAAATCCCATAAAGGACATAAAAAGAACAAACGATGTTCCCTTTTTCATTATAAATACCTACAATAGTTCCAACAGTTCTATTTACAGCAACATTAGAGGAACCATCAACAGGATCAATGGTCATTCCAAACATCCCATTTCCAATAACAGGTTCCTCTTCTTCAGAGGCAACAAAAGCAAAATCAACATCACAATTTTGTAAAGCCCTTAGAATGATGGAATGAGTTAGTATATCTTCGTGAATTTGTTCTTCATCATAGATATTTTTAGTCTTTCCTTCTGGCTCAGATATATTCATTCTTAAATTTATTTCACGGGACGTGATTCCTCTTTCTAAAAGTCCGCGAATAGGAACGGTTGCTTCTGCAATAGTAATTATTAAATCAATTAAGTCACTTTTATCTGGATCGTATAACAAAGATATTAATTTTTGAATCTTTTATATATAACTTTTTAATTTATTAAAATAACCGAACATTACTTATTTTCTAAAATAAATTTTCTGGTATTAAGTATATTTGATCTTTCTATTTTTATTCTATTAGGTGTCCAAAAGTCCATTACATTGCCTCCAGATTGAACCTCTTGCACTTCTGAATCTATTTTTTTATATGTCAACTCATTTACTACCAGAATTGTCAATTTGTATTTCTTTTTAAGATATGATAGATGTGCCATCATCATATTCAATCTGAAATTAAAAAAATAATATTTTTTTCCTTTTTTAGTAAGATCGAGATTATAGAGATTAGTAAGAGAATCAATTACAATAAAATGCAAATTGGTTTTTTGTTGTAATAATTTTAAAATTAAAATCTCCATCTTAAATATCGTTTCAAATAAATCTGAAAATTCTAAAACATTAAAAATAGTCAACTTTTCATTAATTTTATTTATGTTTTTGTATGATTTGGAGAAAATGTTCATAAATAAAGAGAATGGGAAACTTTTTTTAGTATAGAATAGAATTCCCATTTGATTTTTATTAAGATAATTCATTAGGGTTTGGAGTACTAAAGTTGACTTGCCAACGCCGTAATCACCCCAAATTGATAATATACCTTTAATTGAAGGGTCATCTTCAAAGAATTCATTGAGAATTTCTAATGGAAATATCATATTTGGAATTATTAAAAATATTTATTAGTATAATTATTTTATAATCATAGATTGAGAAAAAATATATTTATCTTTACACAAGAACCAAAATTTTTTTATAAGTTAAACAAGAGACTTAAGAGTTTAAAATTATCTTATAGAGTACTAAGTCTCGGAGAAAAAGTACCATATTATCCGTCCATTATACTAACCACTGAGAAAGAAACTAAAAATCTCCCAAATTTTCATAACAATAAAACAACGATTATATCTTATAAAGAAAATACTGATTTTGAGGTATATATCTTTAAAATTCTTAAATCGTATCAAGTAGGAAACAAAATCAGTAAAAGTCTAAAAAAAAATCGGAATGATTGTCTTTTTAGATGGATATTATCTTTATTCCAAAACATTTTATGATAAGAGGACTTTAGTAGAAAATATAAAATTAAATATTGAATATATTAAAGAAATTAATCTATTTTGTCCCAAGTTAATAATAAAGATCGGACGGGGGGTTTTAAATATATCATCATTTTTAGTTGAAGAAATTTTCACTACAATTAGCGAAAAGGATCTAAAAGTTTATCTCATTAATGAAGGAAAATCTTCAAAAATAAAATTACATCGATTGATCAATGTTTTATCTAAACATGAAGCATCTGCTTTAGTTTTAGCATTGAGAGAAGGGATATCAGTTAATCGAGAAAATTTTAAAAGAATTATTTCAAATATAAATTCAAATAAAATTTCTAAAGAAAAGTTAGATATTGAAAATAAGGATATTAATTTATTAAATAATAATCTTGACGCAATGAAAGAAATTTTTTTAAAGATTGTAAATAATGAAATTTCAATTAGGGAATCTAATGCTTTGATTAAAAGTAGAAACTTATTTAATAATTTATCCCATTGATATATTATTATTTTTTCTGCTTTAATTAGAAGTTTTTATGTAAAATTCATGAGAAATTATGAATAATGTTTAAATGTAAAATATATTCATTTGATCTTGAAATGAATTTATTTAGAATAAATTTATAAGAGAGAAGAAATATTGAAGCGCTATAAATCTATTGATACTCTAAGAGGAATATCTATTGTATGGATGATAGTTGGTCATTTATCTGAATGGTGGATTACATTGGATAACTTATGGTTTTTTGATGTAACTAGAGCAGTAGGTGATTTTTTGGGATCAGGAGCATTTCTTTTTCTTTCTGGGGTAAGCGCAGCACTCTCATATAGAGGAAAGCTATTAAAAGCAAAAAAGAGAGAAGATTATTCAATTGAGAGACTAAGAAAAGAGTATTTTTTAAGAGCGTCATTATTATTTATAATTGCTATTTTATATAATATATTAGAAGCTATTATCTTCCAGAGACCTACAGATATATGGATTTGGTTTATTTTATTAACAATTTCAATCTCTCTTTTTTTAGCATGGCCACTATTTAAGGTTTCGAAAAGAACTCGAATCATTATTGGGTTTTTCGTCTGGATCGTGAATCAAGGTCTTATAAATCTATTATCCCCTTTTCAAGGTCAGTTTAATACGTATGGAATTATTTTTCATATTTTATATAATAATCTGGAATTAGATCCTATATTATCATTTTTTACCTTTTTCATTGTAGGAACAGTTGTTGGCGAAACGTTATTTGAATGTAATCAGAATAGTGATATAATTAGTGTAAAACAAGATTTGAAAACTAAATTATTAAAACCGACACTTTTCAGTGGAATAATACTCGTTTTATTTGGGATTTCCTTCATGTTCCCTCAATTTACTCATCATCGAACTTTTCCTTGGTTAATTTATTCTTTAGGAATGGAGTTAATCATTATTTCTATAGCACTTAATATTGAAGAAATTTTAGAAATTAAATTAAAAAAGAGATTTAGATTTTTTTATTTTTTCTCTTATTATTCATTTACTGTATACTTAGGGCATAATATTCTTTATTTTCTCTTTTTACATCAGTTGTACCCTTTTCTAATATGGATCAATATAGTGATTTCAATAATCATAATCTATATAATTCTTAGGATACTTTACAAATATGCTGGGCCTTATGTATCTCTAAAATCATTAATAGGAATTATTAGTTCAAAGTTAGCCCTAAAGAATGACGTACATTAAAAATAAAAATTTTTGTTTTAAATAATTCAATCAATTTTCTGCATAATCTGAAAATAATTTACCCCATTCAGTTTTCATAAAATCTCTTATTATCCTTTTACCTACCGTAGGATACCATAGCATATCGTGATAAATAAGAGATCCTAAGATAGGAAGAGAAAAGAAGAGCTTATTATGTAATAAAGGTTCGAAAAAGCTTAATTTCCCTTTTCTTACTTGTTGGTCTCCCCAAATGACCATACTTCTTTTAACCTTAAAGTTCCAATTTACATCTGTAACATCTTCACCAATTATTTCAATTTGATCAAAATCGCCACAACCTAATCCCTCATCATGAGCCATTTTAATAGCAGGTAATTTCATTGGATCAAAACCTAACATTTTTGCCACTACTGTATCTACAGCAACTTGATCATATCCTGCTAAAATATAATTTTTAATACGAGGTATCATTGTTCTTGGTCCAGCTCCATCACCACAAACAGTTCCATCAACAATAGCCATAATTTCAGGATGAATTTGTTTTTGAATGATAAGTAAATCCACTAAAACTTCTGACATGTATTGATGTGAAAAATGTCGTCTCTTTGTAAGTAAACCTCCAAAGGCATTTTTCATAGCACAAGTTATTCCACCATCTTTCATTTCTCCTTCTGTTTTTTCTAAAGATCCCCCTTTCTGTCCTGTATGTCCGTGAGTTTTCATTGTTGGGAGATGAATGATTGGTTTTCCGATATAAAATTCTGGAATTTTGAATCCTTCTGGAAAGATCTTTGAATCTAAAACGTGTAAATCTTTATTTTTTAAATTTATAAACCGATTTTTAAAACTTTTATAAGGTTTGAAGGGAATTCTAGTTAATGGAACGAACCAAGCTCCGTATTTCTCTATTATAGGTTTCCAACGATTTCCTTTTAATCCTTTAGCTATATTTGTAACTACAGTTCTATTTTCTGCAGTAAATATATTCTTTGGATTAAATCCGTCCTCCGTTAAAGTCTTTAGTACTCCTTCAACCTGCCAAGGAGGACTAGAACAAGCTGGAAAGAATTTCGACCAACTTAAATTCAATTTAATTATTATTTTTTCGTATTTATTGTATCTCTTCTGATAATCAGTTAAATGCATTAATTTTGCAGCAAGGATTATAGATTTTTAAAGGATTCTCTGCTTTTTCAACGCTTCTTTACTTTTCTGTTTAATTATTCTTTTTCTCATTATATAATTTAAGAAAACGATAGCCAATGCAAAAATAGCACTATATATTACAATTGGAATGATAAATTCGAAGATATTCGGCAGTTCATACCGGCAAGTATTTTCTAAAAATATATTTCCAACACATGTTTTCTTATCTTCATAAATACAGATTCCATTGTTTATAATTTTATTTTTAAAGATATAGTTATAATTTGAAAAATTAGTGATATTTAATCCAACATCATTATTGGTAATTGAATTACGGATTATTGAATTATTGTTTGAGGAATAATTAAGGAAAACGCCAAAAAAATTATGGTCTATTGTATTTTCGACAACTCGACTTAGTGAAGAATTCTGTAATCTAATTGCATAATTATCATTATTGTAGATGGTATTATTTGTAATATTAATATTCCTACAATGATGCAAAATAATTCCATTATCATTTTCAAAAAATTTACAATCTGTTATTGTCCCTAAACTTGTATTTATTAACTGTATCCCAGAAAGATTAAAATAATTAGTATCTGTTTTCGAATTAGTAAATGTACAGTTTCTTATAATAAAATGAACATTTGAGTTGTATATTAAAATACCATTGATTGAAGAATTTGCATTAATTACCAATGATTGTATGATATAAGGATTATTGATAGTTCCATTCCCAGATAACCAAGAATTTTCATTTTTAGTTATATTCCAACTATTTTCTGGTTCAAAATCATTAATATAGATTACTCCATTTCTTGAAGAGGTTAAAATATTAGAAAATACCAAATCAGAATTTGATTTTAATTTGGGACTAGTTTCTTCTATTTTTAAACTAATTGGTGTTAGAAAAGTACTTAATAATGCACCGGATAAAAATAATAAAATAAGTAAAATGAAAAAAGCATTTCTATAATTTATTTTTCTTAACATAGTTTTTAATGAACCCAATTTATTTGAAATACAATATTTTATTTAATTCAACTTGATTTTGGTATTCGATATTTTATATAAAAGATGAATATCTAATTTTAAGTAAATAAAAGGTAAAAAGAAATTTAAAACAATAAAATAAAATAATAGATGTTAAATAATTTTTTTGAATTAATCGGAGATGAATTCCATTCCTTTATAGGATTTTTCCTTGTCTTTGAAAGGTAAACAGAACATATAATGATTATCTTCAAGCTTAATTTTTCGAGGTGTATCTATACCACATCCAACATGCTTATTTGTTTCAAAACATCTTGGATGGAATGGACATCCAGAGGGAGGATTAATTGGACTTGGAACATCTCCTTCTAATATAATTCTTTCTGTTCGTTTGGATGGATCAAAAGTGGGTCGGGCAGATAATAATGCTTTCGTATAAGGATGCTGAGGATTGTAAAAAACTTTATCAAGAGTACCAAACTCTGCAAATTTTCCCAGATACATTATGTACAGTCTATCTGCAATATGTTGCATTACACTTAAATCATGAGTTATAAATAAATAAGATAAATCAAATTTATCTTGCAAATCTTTTAGAAGATTAAGAATTTGTGCTTGTACAGATACATCCAATGCAGATGTCGGTTCATCTAAAACGATTAAATCAGGATTACAAGCTAAGGCCCGTGCAATAACAATTCTTTGTTTTTGTCCTCCAGAAAACTCATGAGGATATCTATCAAGATGTTCGGCTTTCATAGATACTGTTTGTAATAATTCTAACACTCTTTGACGGATTTTTCTTCCATTAGTCATTCCTTCTAGTAATTTTAAGGGTTCTCCAATAATGTCAACTATTTTCCAACGAGGATTCAAAGAAGAATCAGGGTCTTGAAAAACCATTTGAATTCTCTTTCTTAACTGAGTCTCCAAAAACAAATCCTCATATATTGCCTTACCCTTTATTATCATCTTAGCAATGCGTCTTTTTAGGGTCATTGGTAATCTGTTAATAAAATTCTTAAGCCTTTTATTTTCACTTCTATCAAGTAGCCGAAACAATGGTAAGTAAAAAAACTCAAATTTTCTTACTAATGATTCATCAAATCCTTCTATTCTTCTTAAGTCAATTCTTCTGCCTTTAAAAAAGATTTCTCCATCTGTATTCGGAACTAAATTTAATATTGTATTCCCAATTGTAGTTTTTCCACACCCGCTTTCACCTGCTAATCCAACAGTTTCTTTTCTTCTAATTTCAAAGTCGTTGTCCTCGTCATAATTGGAATAATAATAATATACACGATAATTAAAATGAGAACAATTTTCTATTTCAGTCTGATTATTATTTTTCTGGCTTATGCCACCACAACATCCAAACTGCTGGTTGCCGTCCTTTATATTCTGGATCATATAAGTGACAAGCAATGAAGTACTTTTCTCCAATTTCCATTAATCTTGGACGTACCTTATCACATATTTCTAGTCTATAGTCACATCGTGGGTGAAATCTACATCCTAATGGAGGATATATTAAATTGGGGACCATTCCTCTAATAGTTTTTAATTTTTGATCTCTTTTTTCAATACTTGGAATCGCTCCAATTAATCCTTTAGTATATGGATGTCTAGGATTTTTAAAAAGATCATTGGCTGTTGCATATTCAACAATGTTTCCGCTATACATAACCGCGACTCTATCACATATTTCAGCGATAATTCCTAGATCGTGAGTTATCATCAATATAGATGTATTGAATTTTACCTTTAGATCTTTCATCAGGTCTAATATTTGGGCTTGAATAGTGACATCTAATGCAGTTGTAGGTTCATCGGCAATTAATAGGGCAGGGTTACATGAAAGAGCCATTGCTATCATCACCCTTTGTCTCATTCCTCCACTTAATTCATGAGGATACCTATCCAGTATACCTTCTGCATCAGCAATACCTACTTCTGTTAATATATCTGCCGATTTCTCCAAAGCGATATTTTTGATGGTTGGAATACCCGATGTTTTTATTTTGATCTCTTCAATTCTATTTTCAATTTTTTCTTTTTCAACTTCACTAAGAGATTTACTATGCTTTAACTTTTTATTCAATTCATCTTTTTCTTGTTTCAATTCTTTAATCTCTAATATTTTATTATCTAACTCTTCTTTCAATAAATCTTCTTGATGAAGGAAAAATACTTCTGAGACTTGATCGCCAATACTTATTACAGGGTTAAGGGAATTTAGAGGATCTTGAAAAATCATGGTAATTTTGTTTCCCCTGTATTTTCTCATTTCTTTTTCAGATAAATCTAATAAATTTTCTCCTCGAAATTCTATTGTCCCAGAATTGATCCTTCCAGGAGCTCTTACTAACCTAAGAATTGATAACGCCGTAACTGACTTTCCACAACCAGTTTCACCTACTAAACCCAGAGTTTCGTCTTTAAAGATATCAAAAGAAACGCCATCGACTGCTTTTACAACACCTTCTTCAGTATAGAAATATGTCTTTAAATTCCTTATTTTAAGTAAAGGTTGCTCATCAATGTCGTACCCAACATTATCGTCTTTGATCTCTTCTGTGGAGTCTATTTCTTTTACTTCTTCCATTTTTAAATCATTCTTTCTGATAATTGTTTTGTGTTCTCTAAAATTTTAAACAAAATATTTAATTTCTTTTTGTTTTTTGTATACTACTACTTTACTTCCATATGATTCAATTATTTATAAAAAAATTAATTATAGATTTTTTAATCGAGGATCTAAGGCATCTCTAAGACCATCACCGACTAACATAAACCCTAGCACCGTAATCACAATCATAAGTCCAGGGAATAGTGAAGCCCATGGGGCAGGAATTAGATGATCTTGAGCCACACTAATATCTCTACCCCATCCAATATAGTTGGAGGGAGAAATACCCAGATAACTAAGACCCGCAAGGCTCAAAATCATACCACCAATATTAAAACTAAATGAAATTATAATTGGTTGAACTACATTTGGAAGTATGTGTCGAAACATTATTCTCCAACTTCCAGCTCCAGCTACCTTGGCGGCTTGAATATATGGTAATTCACGTGCCTGCAATACACTTCCTCTAATTAATCGGGCATAAAATGGAAAACCAACAATACCAAACGCAAGCATTATATTTTGTAGTTGTAATCCCAATGCAGCAACAAAGATCATAGCTAAAATTAACCCGGGAAATGCCATCAATATATCCACTATTCTCATACAAATCGTATCAAGCCATCCACCATAAAATGCTGCCATTATACCGACTATCGTTCCAGTTATTACGCTAAAAGATATCGCGGGTAAGGCAATTGTAAGTGAAGTTCTTGCCCCATAAATGATTCTCGCCAAGACATCACGTCCTAAAGCTGTCTGACCTAAAGGATGTGCTGCGGACATTGGGTACCATGCTCCATCAAATACACCATTAGCTTGTTTAAATGTTTGCACTGATATCCACTCAGGAAAGATTGCAATAGTAGCTATTAAAAAAATAATAACAATACCGAAAATTGTTAATGGCGAATTAAGACGTCTAATAAATTTTCTTTTGCTAATTGACTTTTCATATTCAAATTCTCTCTTTGTTAATTCTTCTATCCTCGAACCAGGTAATGCAAGAAAGTTAATGTTATGTCCAATGAATGAGAAAATCTGGGCGATGATTGATTTTTTGCCTTTGGATCTCTCTTCTTCTTTAAAATCTTCAACAATTTTTTGTTCCATAAATTATCCACTTCTAATTTAATAATTTTTAAAAATTTTTATATTTAATATCTTATTCTTGGATCTAAATAGCCATAGATAAGATCCAGTGCAAGATTCACAGTAATAAAGACTATTGTAATTAAAAAGACAATTCCATTTAGTAACCAATAATCAGTATGAAGTATTGCTTGAACTAACGCCATACCTATTCCATTTAAGTTAAATGTAGTCTCTGTAAGAACTGCGCCACCCAATAAACCACCAAAATTCAAACCAATAACCGTTACTGAAGGGATAAGTGCATTTTTTCGTGCATGTTTATTAATAACGTCTTTTTCTTTACAGCCTTTAGCTCTGGCAGTCCTTACATAGTCTAATTGTAATACTTCCAGCATACTTGAACGTGATTGCCTTGTTATGGATGCTATTGTGATAAATGATAAGCAGAATACGGGTAGAATTAAATGCTTTAGGTAGTCAAAAATTAAATATATATTTCCTGAAAGAAGGCTATCAATGATTCTTTCTCCTGTAATATACGGAGGGTCTATATATCCTCCTGTTTTAAATCCCGTAGCGGGTAATAATCCCTGACCTCCTATGGTTATAAAATGTCCAAAGATCAATTGTAAGATTAACCCTAACCAAAATACCGGAATTGCAACACCGATTAATGCAATACCTCTTATAATAGTATCTCTTGGTTTATTTCGATGAGTCGCTGAAATTACTCCAGTTTTCAATCCTACGATTGCGGCAATAATAACTGAAAAAATTGCAATATCAAAAGTTCGAGGGAATCTTTCCATAATTAAATTCCAAACCGGTAACCCTTTCGCAATAGTCATCGTTGTTCCCCAGTTCCCAGTAAATAATTGACCTAGATAAATAATATATTGTGTATATAATGGTCTATCTAAACCCAATCTATGAAACCATAACGCATGCTGCGCTTGAGTAAAGCGAGTTCCTAATATTGCTACTACTGGATCTCCAGGCATCAATCTTGATAATATAAAAGTTAAGGTTAGTACCCCAAATAGTACGGGGATCGCTGCTAAAAATCTTCTTATGATATATTTTATCATACTCATTTTATTTTTTCACCTATAATGTAAA
>JARRLT010000240.1:6003-15048 GCA_037386725.1 Promethearchaeota archaeon | reverse complement strand
ATTATTCAAAATCGTGTCTTTAAAATTATGGTGAAACCCTACGACTGGTTGACTAGACCAGATGTGGTTAAACCTTCTATTATTATAAGCTTAATATTGTTTATACCCGGTTTATCTCTATGTGTTATTATTGCGATGATTTATGGATCTCAAGGATACACCATTTGGAATAACTTCATTAGTGATTTAGGGTCTTTTAAGTACACTCCCATCCCGTTTTTGTTTAATGTAATTTTGATGATTGTTTCTGTTTTAACCATACCTGCTTTTCTCTATAATTATAAAAATTTGACCAAGGATGCCAAATTCATAGTTTTCAATTCACAAGAAAGATCTATGCGAAGAATATTTCACACTATCATATATATAAATGCCTTTTTCGGACTAATTTTACTTCTTATTGGATCAGTTGGGATGTTCGGAATCGGAATTTTTAGTGAAGATAGAACCACACAATTTAATCTACACTTTTATTTTTCTGTTTTAGTTTTCATAGGCTTAATCTTTGGCTCTATGTTTGTGGGAATTGCTATTGTTCTCAATAAAGTTATTTGTCCTCGATATTTAGGATTCTATATGATATTTGGTCCATTTCTTACTGGTTATTTCTATTTTAACCCTCCTCCTATGTTAACAAGGCCTTACTTAGAGTGGATGATGTTGTTTTCTTTTCAAATTTGGCTTATACCCGCAGCTATTTTTACTCTCAGACAAATTAAAAAACAGAGTTAATAAATAATTTAAAAAACACTCAATTCAATCTACATTTGATTTCTCCCTCTTAGGCTTCATAAACATAATCTTTGAATCCAAAGATTTAAATAGTATGTATTTAATACTATACATAGAATAGTATTGGAAAAATACTATAAAAAAAGGTGTATAACACATGATAAAACGTGTAAAAGGAATGGATCCTGAGTTTCAAGAATATGCTGCTAAGGTTGAATCTGAAATTAATCGGGGATTATCATCAGTTTGTGTTCTATCCATTATTAATGAATATGGAGAACAAGGAGTCTATGGATATCAAATTTCGAAAGATCTTGAGGAACGGACAAATCAAATGCTTATCATAGAAGAAGGGACTTTATATCCTCTTCTAAGGAACTTACAGCGAGACGGGATTATTCAAACGTCTCCTGATTATATGAATTATAAAAATTGTAATAGTGGTTATTAAAATACAAATGAAAACGATAGTTAGAATAGGTCCCATAAGATATCCTATTCCGCCACAATCATTGTTCTTAATTTGATTACCTCCGCTATTATCTCCATGATAGATACATTCATGATTATTTCTCAATATATTGTTAATTATAAAATTCAAATTAGAATGGGATAAATATATGCCATAATAATTATTTTCTATATAATTACTATTTATATGAGAATAACTTGTTCCCGTTAAGAAAATTCCTTTTCCACTGTTTAGGATAATATCTTTATAAGCAGCAATATTAGTAGAGTCATTCAAGCAAATCCCATTTTTTGTTCCACTTATTTTATTGTATTCTATCCAACTTTCTTTAGTTTGGATAGTTAGAATTCCGTCGTATTTTGAATTTTCTATTCTATTTTTGGTTACATTAATGTTTGTACCTTTATATATATATTCCATTGTTCTTTATGTCCTTAATAGTATTATTTTTTACTTCCGTTCCAGAACAGCCCGTTGAACTAAAAGGATCAACACTGAATGAAATTCCATTAAAACAATTAGAAATATTATTTTGATAAAAACTAGAACTTTGATCATTTTGAACTAGAATTCCTGTATTGCTTGAATGTATAATTGAATTTTCGAAGATTTTATTGTGAAGTCCATTTCTAGCTATAATTGAATAGGAAGAACTATTTATAATTCTGTTTTGGTATATTTCAGAGTAACTTGATTCAGCAAGCATCCCATTGTTAGAGAAATAAAAACTATTGTTAAAAATTTTGCAGAATTCCCCACTTACAAACAAACCAGCGAATTTATTGTGAGAAAAATAATTTCCACTTAATAGATTTTCAGTACCTTGGCAATAAATTCCAACACTATTAAATGATAAATTATTTTCGACAAGACTATTGTTATTGGAAAGATATAAAAGTATAGCTGAAGTGTTGTAAGGTTGACCATTTATAGTCAAGTTTAAATTAATATCATTGTTGTTTATATCATTTTGTACTATAGAATTGTATGTTGAATTAATTAAAAGTATTCCAGTACAGAAATTCGATGATATATTATTATTCTTAATTATTCCATTAGTCACATTGATAAATTTTATTGCGGCGCCTGAGTTTTCATAATTAACACTGCAATTGAAAATTTTACAATTTTGAATTTCGAAATAGGCTTGGGAATATTTAATTAAGATCCCGCTTCTAAAGCTGAAATTACGATTTTGAATAATAATATCTTGAATGATGTAAGGATTTGTTTTAGTTCCAGTTCCCGAACACCACGGATTAGAAACTGCCCAAGACCAATTATTTGCGTTGGTTCCTGTTGCAGAGCCATCGATAGTTAAATTATTAAGATAATACATAGAAGGATTTATTTTAATATTTATATTATTCGATAAGTAAGTTTTTTGATACGTTTGATCTTTATAGGAATCAATCCAAATAAGGTTAAATAAAGGACATAGAAGAATCGTTCCAAGAAATAAAGTAAGATATAATTTATTAGTAGATGTTATTTTCATTCTTTAGAATTCATCTTTTGGGTTAGATTTTTGGTTAAATAAATAACAATTATTATTGTGATACATAATCCTTCGAAACTTATATAAAATTACTTTTAAAAATTTATTAGTTATTTACAGGAATTTTTTTGGAAATGATGAAGATTTTATGAATATGATGATTTCAATACTTCGGGCTCTTGCTTACATCATATAAAAATGATTGTAAATAAATTGGTATATGTGTGTGTAAAGATTTCACAAAATTAAATTTATTTATGTCTCTACATGAATAAGGAAATTATTGAGTCAAAATTGGCTCAACTGATGGATTCAATTCCAGAAATAGAAGGTTTAATTGCAGCTGATGCTGATGGCAATGTATTGATCGGACAAACACTTACGGAAATGGATCATGAAAAAATAGCAAAAGCATGTGCTCAAATAATTAAAGATTCAAATGATTTGGGAAAAAACGTGTTAGGAAAAGGTTCGTTAAAAAATACTACGATTGCGTTAGATGAAGGATTTGCCGTATTAGTTGGTTCGGAAAGTTTAATATTAATAGCAATAGCAGCAACTGATGCAAAAGCTTCCCTTGCACTTATAAAAAGAAATCTAATTTCGATATCAAAACTTTAATTTTCTTTTAACTTTTTAAAATAAAATAGAAATAAATAAATTAATTTATTTTTCACTAAGACCTTCATCTTCTAATAATGAATCCAAATCTGTCGTTTCTTTTTCTTTCTCAGCTTCTTTTTGAGCTTCTTCAACTTTAAGATATCTTCCTTTCTCAGGTCTTTTAACTTTCTCTTTTCCTTCAGGTGTTTCAATTTTCTTAATAGTTTTTCTGGCATAGACGATGGCTGAGATCCAGATAACTCCAATAATCGCTAGCATTATGAAAATAAAGTAATCTACAAAATAATCAATGAATGGATATGAAGCTACAGGAAAATCGAATGAATTTTTAATTGTCTGGGTTTTGATCGTCGCCAAATTATTTACCGTTAATGTTAGATTCCCATTTAGATGGTTACTGATTCCATTAGGAACATTCAATTGTATTTTCACTTCAGTAGATTCATTTGGTTTAAAATTTTCGAGATCAAGTTGAGAAATCTGCACTATTGAATAAGATATTGGGTTTTTAAAATCTAATTGTATATTATCAATTTTCAAAGTTGCATCCCCAATATTCGATATTCTAACAGTAATAACTGGTGTAGTCCCATGATATAATACAGAATTCTTTATGTGATATGTAATTGAAAGATTTACATTTTGATTGATAACCGGGATTGTAACTTCTTTTGAATTATTTAAAATTAATGATTCGCCATTCCATAATAACTTTACGTTAATTTCAGAGTGATTTAGTTCAAAATTTCCTGAGTTAAAGCTAAATTGTACTTTGCCATCAGAATTAGTTGTGGAATTTTCCAAGAACTCCCATTTTTCTTGAATATAATGATATAAAGAAACTGTCTTGTTTTTTAGTAATCTTCCAAATTCAGTTGTTAAGGTTGAGGTTAATGTAACCATTTCTCCATAAATGGTCTTTTTGGGAGTATAAGTTATATTACTAAATTGACTATCTACTTTAAACCCAAAAGAGTAAACGAATTGATTATAACTACTAAGATAATTTTTATCAAATACATTAAAAATAAATGTCGTGTTGTCTGGTAAATAAACGCAATCATCCCTTTTAAAATGCTTTAGAATTCCTATACTTGAACTAACTGAAGATTTTAACTTTATTATATAACCTTCGAATTTATTATCAGTTTGATTTATTATTATTGAATCTTGATTACTTTTATATGTGCCAGCATTTCTGTTTTCAATATAGAAGGTTGCTATCATTTTTGCTCCTGCTTTTCTCACTGGAGCATTTACTCCGTACCATGTACCATCTGGTTTAAGTTCGGGCATCTGTAAATTAACTGAAAGCTCATTAACGTCTCCTCCATTTGAATCACCTTTTCTTTTTAGATTCAATGGATTCGAGGTGTTTTCGGCTATTATCCATTTTTCATTCGCCAATGAGACCAATTTAACTGAAACTTTTACATTGATATCCTTAAGAGTGTATAAATTTTGGAGTAAAAATTTGAAGTTGATGTCTTCACTGGGATTTAGGACTGTCTCATTTTGTAAAAATCTATTTAGTCGAATTTGAACATTTTCTCCATTGAAATTATAGGAATATATTTGATCAAGATTTGAATTGTTAACGGGGTAGAATCCTGGGTTGTACTGAGATGTCTTATTAACAGTTGCCGTTAACATAGTATAAGTATCAACAATTTTATTTATACGTCCCGAGATTGTATTTTCATCATCTTGGGGGTTATAATTTGCCCCATAAATCTTTATATTATAATCTGTTATGAAAATTGGTACTTTTTTGCATCCAATAGAAGATCCGTTATTCCAAAAGAATCCAAGATAATACTTTCCTAATATAGGGATACTCTTAGTTAAATTCAAGATTGTAGCATTATTGAAATCATAAAATAAAGTTGAATTATCCGAAATTAAAGATCCAACAGAGGATGATAATTTCTTATAAAAAGTACCATTTGGAAAGTATAAACTTACATTTGCTATTCCATTTTTAGGAGCTAAATTACTTGGACCGATTATTTTCATGCTAGTAGAAATATTATCTCCATACATAAATCCACTAGTTCTCCATAAATTACCCTTGAAATTAATATAACTCGACATATTAGATATTGCGTTAAAACTTGTAAGATTAAGCATATATGTACCAGATGAAATAGCAATAGAAGAAGGAATTATTAATTTGTCGAAATTTGAATTCGCTTCTAATTGTGATTTGTTATTAATATCCTCTAATATTTGCTGGTTGTTTGGATCAATTAATTGTTGAGGATTGAAGTAATTTGGAAAGATATACCAAATTCCAGTGAAATTCCAGTTATTAAAAATAGAAGAATTAAGATCCAAGTTATAGAATAGATTCCATTCTGGTAATCCATTGTAATAAACAGTATAAATTGCTTTTGATTGTTGTTTTGAATAACTCTTCGCATAATATGTGACATTAAAATAGAAATCATTTGTAATTGTTTTAGTCCAATTAAGATGAATTGTAAATTCATTCGTTATTGTACTTATAATAGGATTTGTAAAACTATTATTCCAGGCTCCAACACCCCATTCAACTGGGAATCTATTTGGATAAATATTATAATCTTTAGTATCTTGAACAGTGATATTTTGAATATTTAATGAATTTCCACTAACATTAAAGTCAGAGGGCATATAACCACGTGTAACATTTATGGCAAAATTACTCGCGTCTAATGGTTCAGACGTGTAATCTTGGTTCACAATTTTCTTAGCTACTTTCCAAGAAATACCCCCATTTGAGGATATACGTAGCTCATGTTCAGTAAATTGATCTCCAAAAGTTGAATAAGGAATTGATATTAAACTATAGATACTTTGGGAACGATTGGATTTAATGACTATAAAATAGTTCCATAATCCTAAGTTAATTATCTTGCTTTGATTGAATTGAAAGTAATAGGGTGCATCCGAATTATAATTATGAAGTATTATTGAATATTCTTTCTCCACTTGCTCTGGTCTAAGATTATTCTGCTGTAGATTACCACTAGTTCTTTGATTTACAGTGGTATTTGCTTTATAAAGTGTAATATTTAATTCTGTATTGACAGTTTCAGATGGGTTAAGAGTCCTTATCCATGCATAAAATCCATGAACTAAAGTAGATTTCCCTTTTAGGGGAAATTCTAAATTTATCATTACGTTCAAAAAGGAATTGAATATAAGCGGTATCATTTTGATCAATTAAATTAGTAAACTGATCTATGATTCTTCTATTTAATGAATATTCTCCTAAACTGCTATTAACTTGGAATTTCTCTATAACATTTTTCCAAGAGTTTTGTTGAGAATTCCACATATTCACTGTAAGATTAGCATCTAAACTTAAATTAAACATAAATAAAAGGATAAATCCCAGTATTTGAGAACGATTAAAATTTAAAATAGATCCTCCTGGTAACTTAAAAGTTTTACCACTATAATTAGCGTTGATGGTAAAATTTATTAATCCATTAGTAGCATTCAAATGAATAAATTCATTAGTATTTACTAAATTTTGAAATGTTCCTGAATTAATGTTTGTTCCATTATTAAGAGTAAATCCAGATTTGCTATTATCAAAATTGTATTTAATATATTTATCACTCTTTAATTCTAATGAATTATTATTTTCTAGAGTATAATCCGTGGTGTAATTATTTTGAAACTCAAATAAGAAATCACTATTTGAAAGATATGTATTATTTCCTGGAGATGATATATTAAATGTACCATTGTTATTTCCAAGTGATGTAGATTGATTTTCTAAATATACTCTTGCTTCTTGATTATTCCCCGTTCCATTAATAAAATCATTAATGTTTACATTTGATGATTGAGGATTTGTGGTTGAGTCAGTATTAAAGACAGTGTTATTATTTACTATTGAATGGTTTGTTATAGCAATAGTGCTTGAAAACACCAATAAGGTTAAGAAAAAACTTCCGACAATGATTTTTTGAATTCTTGTTTTATTTCTAGTCAATAGAATAACCGTAAAATACGATATTTTTATTTATTTAATTATATAAAAATAAAAAACTTTCCGAAATTTTTTAAATTTATCATATCCATTTGTAATTGTGTTTGATTTAAATAACTTTATTGATCTTTACAATGTAAGAAAAAATTCTGAACTTATGAGGGATGAATATGATAAAAGATCATATTTTAGCTGAGATCAAAACTAATAAAGATAAATATATTCAATTGTTAAGAAAATTAATACAAACAGATTCTTATAACCCCCCAGGTAATGAAAAGAATCTAGCTATTGTAATAAAGGACTTTTTTAAGGCACATGAAATTGAATGTGATATTTTTCCCTTAGATGAAGATAATAGAGCAAATTTACTTGGATACTTAAATAAAAATTTTGAGGGAAAAAATATAATTTATAATGCTCATTTGGATGTTGTACCGCCTGGTTTTGAAGAAGAATGGAAGTATCCCCCGCTTGAAGGAAAAATTAAGAGAAATAAATATATGTACGGTCGTGGGGCTGCTGATATGAAAGGAGGATTAGCAGCTATGATGATCTCACTTTCAATTTTAAAATCACTTAACTTAAATCTTAGAGGTAATTTGATATTTATGGGAGTGAGTGATGAAGAAACAGGAGGGGCTCTAGGAACAAAAAGATTATTGGATACTAAACTGAGAGAGATTCATTCAGACTTTATAGTTATAGGAGAACCTTCGGGTATTGATCCATTACCAAAAGCTATTATTTTAGGTGAACGAGGTCATCTTCAACTAAAAGTTATAGCAAATGGAGTTTCTTGTCATGCATCAATGCCTCAAATGGGAATAAATCCTATATATATAATAAATGAGATAATTACGAATTTGGACAAAATTGATGATCATATTCCTAATGTAGAACCACCACTTTCAATAGATCAATTGAAAGAACTCATGAGTGATGCATTTCCCAGTAAAGAAATATTCGAAAGAATTCTCGCTGATCAAGAATTATTACAAAATGTTATTAAGTCTCTTACTACCTTTACTAAAACATCAACAATGATAAAAGGAGGGATAAAAGAAAATGTAGTTCCAGATATATGTGAATTGGTCATAGATTTTCGACTTCTTCCAAACCAAGATCCAAATGATATAATAAATGCCCTTAAAAAACTAGTAAATAAATTAGGATATGAAATAAGAGAAGAAGCAAAAGGTAAACCCGAGGAAGTTTTTGTTTCATTTGAAATTATTCATCAATCAGAGGGTTCATATTGGAAAAATTGGAAAAAATCAAAAGATCTAAAGAAATTCTATGAGATTACAAAAACGGTTTATGATAAGACCCCTCTTTATTTTTTATTTCCAGCATGTGCAGATGCTCATTATCTAAGAAAAGATTACTGTGAAAGTACAATTCTATTTGGTCCTGGGAATGCGAGAACCGCCCATGCTACGGATGAAAACATCGAGATAAAGGATTTCATTAATTCAATTAAAGTATATACACTTTTCGCTTATGAATTACTTAAATAATAGTACAGCAGAGGAACAAACTTTTTATTCCTTTCTATTTTAAATTTTCTTGGTTAAATGTATTAATCTTTATATTTTCGAAACTGAGAACGATATTTATAAAAGAATTTGTTTTTATTACTAAATTAAGGTATAACATACATTAGAAGAAATTACTATGGAAGATTATAGCGTTGAAGATACTGTAATACTTTTAGATACTTCACGATCTATG
>JARRLT010000240.1:0-5978 GCA_037386725.1 Promethearchaeota archaeon | reverse complement strand
AAAAAATTTTCGATCGATCCTAAGGATAGAATTGCAATTATTACTTTTGGAGATAATACAAAACGATTAATTAATTTTAGTCATGATGAAGAAGCCTTACTTAAAGCTCTAAAGAATATAAAAATCTCAGGGAAAGGATATTTACATGATGGAATAGCTTTTTCACTTCAAATGTTAGTAGAAGAAATGCGCAAAATCGGTGGAAAAATAAATAGGATATTTATTATTAGTGATAACAAATTGAAGGAAAAAGACACTTTAGAAAAGATTATAAATATTGCTAATGGTTTAGGAATTATTATTGATACTCTTCAAATTGGAGGAGCTGAATCTTATCAAAAAAGTGTATTACGTAGAATTTCAAAAATTACAAAAGGAGAATTTGGATATTTCAATAATACAGATGCCATACTTTCTGCAGGAAAAGAATTCGCATCAAAAAAAGCAGTAAAAAAATCAACCGATTACTTTTCTTCCGATAATAAAGAAAAGACGGCACCTTTAGTAAGTGAAATTGCTTTACCTTTACGTAGACCCACCTTAATGGAAATTAGGCTCATGATGTCCCAAGAAAATCAAATGCAAGAAAAATGTCAAATTTGTCATTCAATAAAATCACCAATCACAGATACTGATTTTTATTCTGAAGGTAGATATTGTCCATCTTGTGATAGACCCATGCATCTTTCTTGCGCTGCTCTATGGGCTCAAAAATCAGAACTAAAAAAAGATATTTTTCGTTGTCCTTTTTGTTATTTCCTAATAAAAATCCCTACTTCTGCATTAAATTTAATTAAGGAAAATGGAGAGACTGACCAAAAGATAAAAGTAATTAATGGTGTTAAAAAAAGTACGAAAATGATTCGCATTCCCAATGAAAAAATATCTTCAATAGATGCTTCATGTTCTTATTGCCACTCCATTTTTTTAGGAGATTATGAAGTGTTTCAATGCGAAAATTGCAAATCATATTATCATAAACCGTGTTTGGAAAAGATGTATAAAGAAATTCATGCGTGTAGATTTTGTGGCTCTTCAATAAATTAGGCAATAAGTATTTTTAATATCTTCCATTTACTAAATTAGAAAGATCTCTTTAATAAAATAAGATATTTAAAATCAGAATTCTGAAATAACATTAACATCTAAAATATAAATTATAGAATTCTTTTTAATACTAAAAAAGCTGTGGTGAGAAATTTAATTTTGACAAAGAATCAAAAAGAAAAGTTCGTTGTAACTTCTGCTTGGCCTTATGTGAATGCGGTTCCACATTTGGGGAATCTTATTGGTAGTGTGTTATCAGCTGATATCTATGCTAGATTCCAAAGACTTGTTGGAAATGATGTAGTATATGTCTCTGGTTCTGATATGCATGGAACTCCAGTTGCCGTGGCAGCAAAACGGAAAGGATTATCAACTGAAGAATTAGCTTTAAAAAACCATCAAATCATAAGCATATTATTCGAAAAATGGGATATCTCTTATGATAACTATACTCATACCCATAATCCTACTCATATTAAGTTTGTTCAAAAATTTTATAAAGATATTGAAAAGAATGGTTATATTTTTGAAAAAGAGATAGAATCGTTTTATTGTAAAAAAGATAAGTTATTCTTGCCCGATAGGTTTGTTGAAGGTATTTGTCCTCATTGTGGATTTGAAGATGCTAGAGGAGATCAGTGTGATAATTGTCAAAAAATATTAACGCCACTTGAATTGAAAAAACCTAGATGTGCTATATGCAATACAGCACCAATAATTAAAACTACAAAGCATTGGTATATGGATTTTCCTAAATTGCAGGATCAACTAAAGAATCTCATAGAAAAAAATGATATTATTCCTCAAAATGCAAAAACAATGTGCTTAAATAGTATTGAAGAAGGATTGCCAGAACGAGCTATAACGAGAGATTTAAAATGGGGTATCCCTGCTCCATTTAAAGGAGCTGAAAATAAAACAATATATGTGTGGTTTGAAGCAGTTTTAGGTTATATATCCGCCGTAAAGGAATGGGCAGATGAAAAAATTAATGATCCAAAGCAATTTGATTATTTTTGGAAGGATAAAAATACCAAAACAGTATATTTTATAGGAAAAGATAATATTATATTCCATTTGATTGTGTTGCCGGGGTTGTTAATGGCATATAATGCTGATAAAGACGAAAAAGATAAATTAGTGCTTCCATACAATGTTTCTTCTACAGAATGGTTATTGTATGAATCAGATAAATTTTCAAAGTCAAGAGGTATAGGGATTTGGATAGATGAAGCTTTGAAATTGGCCCCATTAGATTATTGGAGATTTAATTTGATATATAATCGCCCAGAAAAGTCTGACACTTCATTTTTATGGTCAGAATTTGAAAACAACATAAATACATTAAATGATGTTATTGGGAATTTTATTCATAGAACTTTAACTTTCATAGAGAAACAATTTGGATCAAAAGTGCCGGAAAAAATAGATTTTGACGATAGAGACATTGAATTTGTTGCCATTTTAAATTCAATTTCTAAAAAGGTTAGTCTCCATTTACAAAATTTCGAATTAAGAAAAGCAATAAGAGAAGTGGTGGATTTTGCTAGGGAAGGAAATATCTACTTAAATGATAAGGCACCATGGCATATTATAAGAAAAAATAAGAAAGCAGCAGGGCACGTTTTTAATTTATGTGTTCAATTTGTCTATTCTCTCGCTATTTTATTAGCACCGTTCATACCACAAACTTCTGAAACAATTTTAGATTATTTGAACATTAAAAAGAATGTAAATGAATTGGGATGGGATAGTATTAATGAAAATTCAATAAAAGTGGGAACAAAAATAAAAAAACCAAAACCACTCTTTCAAAAGTTTGATATAGAAGAAATTAAAGAAAATTTAAGAAAACTAAAAGAAAAAGGAGGTAAAGAATCTAATTTGATATCTTATGATGATTTTAAAAAGTTGGAAATAAGAATTGCGACTGTTGATGAAGTAGAAAATGTTCCAAAAGCAGATAAATTGTACAAGTTAACTATTAACATCGCTGGGAAAAAAAGAACATTAGCAGCTGGGTTGGCAGAATATTACAAGCCAGATGAACTCATCGGGAAAAAGATTGCCGTTTTAGTTAATTTAGAACCTAAGAAATTACGTGGAATTTTGAGTCAAGGAATGTTATTGGCAGCAGTTGAAGGAGATAAAGTCTCAGTTCTCACACCCGATAAAGATATTCCCTCTGGTGCAAAAATAGAATAAAATTTTGTTTTTAATTTTCAAACTACAAATAAAAAATCTTCCCTTTTTTGTTTCAACAATTCGCTCTAAATCTTCAATATCTGGAAAGTTATAGCCTCCTCCATGGGGTAGGACATTAGCATTTTTTAATCTGCTCATTATCTCAAGTTTCTCTGCTCTTTCCCTAAAATCCAACTTTTCAATAACTATTTCTGAAAAATTTCTCTTACCTTGAAACAAGTAAGCTGGATAATCTGCTCTTAAGGTCGTAGGATATAATTCATTGTCATTTTTTATATTATTTCTATATTTTGTGCAATTACACCCTAAATACATATTGTTATAATCACGGAGAAATTGATGAGGATGATTTGATATCTTTACATAATCTTTTCCAAATAAATTATTAGCAATAATTTCTCTTTTAGCCTTAGAAAACTTCAAAGCTTTATACTGAAAATCAAGATATTCTTTAGCATCATTATCCAAGAGAATATATTGTACTCCAAATTTTGTTTCTTCTTTAATAGCTCTTTCTCTCAAAGTTTTTGATTTATCAATATATAATCCTAAACCATATTTATCATCTTGTAATTCAGGAGATGAACCATGAATGAAAAATATGTATTTAGGCAATTTAATATCGGTAAAACTTTGAGTTTTAAAGAGATTGATAAAATGATTACTTGCTTGATAATCCCAATTTAAAGGGATTTTTTTAGCAGTAAGATCTGTTCGTTTAACTGTCTCTATTCTGTCAATAATTTCTTCTGGTTCGATTATTTCATTTAACCCACCAACAAAAATTCCACATAAATTAGGTTTAACATTTAAAAAAATTATTTTCTCATTTCCATTCCCCCAACTAATTTTACCACCATATCCAATACCTGAATTCCATCGATATGTATTTCTCGTTACAGTTTCATCAGGAGTTGAAATAAATGTAGCATTTGGAATAAAGCCATACTTTTCCTGAATTAAATGAAATTGAGCTAAGCCATATTGCATATTCAATCTACTTAACTTTTTAATAAACTAAAATATATTTTAAAAATTTACCTTTAGATTTAAAGATTTAATTTCTCTATAAATATAATAAACATTGAAAATCAAATAATATGGAAGCAAATCTAAATAAAATAATTTTCGATAGAATTAATGGAATTAAAGAAAATGGTTATCATACCGGTTCAATAATTACAAAGTTTATTGATGATAAAATTCTTTTTTCGGATAATATCTCAATCGAGAACGATACATTTAAAATTTCGAAAGGACTTTTGATTGGATTCCATCAAGTTACTGAAAGTGAAGAAAAGAAATGTGAAGCATATTCTGAAGTTATTAAGTTTGATTATGAGGTAAATATCGAACAAATAGAATATTCTATTTTAATTTCAGATAAAATAATGGTAAAGTTTGATGAGGGAAGATTTTCTGAAGCATTTCCATTTACAATTAACCTCTTACATACAGCAACCCTTTATTTAGATTCTTCGCAATTTAAAGTAAATCATTTAGACTTTTTTAAAGGAGAAATATTAAAAAATGCAGTAGCTTTATTCAAAGGAATCTGCTTATCAGATAGAATTGTTATTGATGATAATGGAGATCCTATCTTTTATGATGCCTTAATTATTGGAAGAGATAAAGAAGACCAAATTTCAGCTTCTTATGAAGCAATAGTAAATGTAGATGATAAATTACTTAAATATATAATCATTTTAGGGAGAGAATCTTTAAAAGAATAAAATTATGTTACTATGGGAGAATAAAAAGGCAAAATTGTTGAATAGATTACGAATAGGAATTCATCCTTTTAAGAAATTCGTTTCTACAGGTGAAATTGAAGAAAAGATAGGATTAGTTTCTTCCCGAAAGAATTTTTTTCGCGAAATTCTGGAAGTTATTGAAAAAAATGAAAATTTTATCCTTCCGATAATAGGAGATGTAGGAGTAGGGAAAACTCATTTATTTTGGGCATTAAGAAAAGAACTCGAAAATGAAAAACATTTAGTTTATATATCACTTGATACAGTCTATAAACGATTTTTCTATAATTTATATTCTGAATTGATCGAAGAAATGGGAATTGAAAACATAAGGAGAATAACAAGCACTTTATCTAATAAATGGGGAGCTTTAGAAAAGAAATTTGGATTTTTCCCAATTGTGGATATAAATAAGGTTAGAAGAGAGGCTTATAAAGACTTATCCCAATCGATTGAGGATATTGATACTCTCGGAGATATTATTAATGTAATAACAACTCATCAATTAGATCCATATAAGAGGATAGAGGCAGAAAATTATATCCTAGGAGAATTGATGGAAATTAAGGAATTTAGCCATCTTAAATTGAAAATACATCTTTTAAGTTAAAATTACGCTTATGCGATGTTTAAGATTTTAATAGAAAATTCAGAATTTGGAAGTGTAATATTTATTGATGATTTTACAAAGATTATTTCAATGGCAAAATCTGGAGAAGAAAAAGAAGTTGTTTTCGATCCAAGTTGGTTATATGGTGCCGAAAAAACACCAGATAATATAGCATCTCAAAAAATAATAAATAAAATATTAAAACTTCAAGATATAAGAAATTTAACGATTGTAATAACTCTTAATTCTATGGAGGCTTTGGAAGAAGTGAAATGGACTTATTTGCATTTTTATCAGAATCAAAACGATATGAGATTTTAAGAAAGGAAGGAATTAGAAATCTCCTACTAATCTTTTTTGAA
>JARRLT010000239.1:0-4420 GCA_037386725.1 Promethearchaeota archaeon | reverse complement strand
TTATTAATCAATTCTTGGGAAAGATTAAAATTCTCTGGATATTTACACTCTAAAATAGAACCAATTTTTTGATCCCAAGAAAATAAAGCAATTCCTTTAGCCATCTATTGATTTAACTCTTTTTGGTGACTCATTACGTGAAAGTTTAAATACAGAAACATAATAAAAAAAGTTCTTTATAAAGATATTGAAAAATTTAAATTTAAATATAGAAATCGTTTCAGATATATTATCATTGCTTATATTAATTTGTATACTCATTGCTTTTTAGAGATGATACAATGTCAAAGAGGGGAGATCTTGGGTTAGAATTAATTAAAGCAGGAAATCCTGACTTGATCATATTGGATATTCAACTTCCTGAAAAAAGTGGAATAGAGATAGTAAAAGAAATTCGTTCAATTGAAAAATTCAAGAAAATCCCTATAATTGCTGTGACTTCCTTTGCAATGAAAGGTGATAAAGATCGTATTCTTGCTGCTGGATTTGATGAATATATTTCAAAGCCTATAAGAGTTCAGGAATTTCGAGAATTAGTGAAATCCTTATTAAAATAATTATCTCCATTGATTTTTACTAAATATAACATATAGTAAAAATATTAAAAAATGAAGAACAAGCACTTTGAAGGAAGAGTTTTAAAAATATAGACAGAATATGCTTAGAAAAATAATATACATTTCTATCTTTAAGAAATAAGATCAAAATAGTAAGAAATTTTTCCAAATTTTCTTTATAAGATAAATCCAAATATGAAAATGCTTATTATTGATATTTTAAATTATATTATTAAGACTTATGATTGCAATATTGCATTTATTTAATTAAATAAATTTTTAGATATTCTTTTTCAAAATTATTTCGAGCTGGTTGTTTGATTGATAAAAATTGTAAATCCCATTATTATGAAAAAATGAATTGGCATAAATTAATATCCAAAATTTCAAATATTCTATTTTTAATTATCGATTCAAAATTGCACATCGAATATGCAAACACAATAGCACTCCAGAGTATGTTAGGCTATGAGTCAGAAGAAATTCTTAAGAAAACACTTGTAGAATTCATTTATCAAAAGGATAAAGCAAAATTCTTTAAATTTACTCGTAAAAATTTAAGAAATGGACAAGGAGAGTTCCTAGTTAGAGTGAATAATAAATCTGGAAAATGTGTGTCGGTGGAAATCTCAGAGAACATTTTCAAAGATAAAAGTGGAGACTGGAAAATACTTGTTACAATGCGAAACAGAACAAATCAGAGAAAAATGTATCCTCAAATAAAAAATATTAAAAAATCAAATCAATCTGCATACAAAAGGATGAAATTCTACAAAGATTTAATGTCTCATGATATTAATAATATATTATCAAATCTTACTTTAGCAGTTCTGGATTTAAAATCCTTTTTGAATAAAACTAATTTTAAAAATGAAGAAATTTATGATAAATTAAGATTAATGAAAGAACAAATCGATAAAGGTATTAAATTAGTAAGGGATATAGCAAAATTGTCTCAGTTGCCAAAATATCAAGAAAAGCTCAGTTTAGTTAATATAACAAATGTTTTAGCAAAAAGTGTAAAAGATATTAAGAAGATCTATCCAACAAAGAGAATCAACATTTGTTTTAACCAAAAAGAACCTAATATCCTAATTTATGCTAATGGTTTATTAGATACTGTTTTTGAAAATATATTGAGTAATTCAATTATCCATAATGTGCACCAACAAATTGATATTTCGGTACTTCTCCAATTAAGGCAAAAAAATCATATTAAGTATGTACGAGTAGAGTTTCGGGATAATGGATTAGGAATTCCTGATTCTTTAAAATCAAAATTATTTCTCTCTTCAACCCCAAAATTAGAATCAAGAGGGATGGGGATTGGATTAACCTTAGTACATCGAATAATAAAGAGATATAATGCATTCATATCGATTAAGGATAATCTAAAAGGTGGAGAGGTTAAGGGTACTCGAATTATTCTTTATTTTCCTCTCCTAGAGTATTTTGATGAGATTCCTGGGATTAAAGCTATAAGAAATGAAGATACTTAACCTCCTTAAAAAAATGTAGCAATTATAATTCAAATAATTAAAAAGAAGCTTTTAAAAATAATTCACATTTATTAATCAATATTTTTATGTTTTTAGTAATCGTAAAAATTTTTTCGGGTTAGGATTTTCAAAATCAAAAAGCCTTTTATTTCTACTGGAATATATCTAGTAAAAGAATTTGAGGAAAATCTTTTTATTATCGAGGATTTAAAATACCATTTTTAAGGAGATTTTAGATGATTGGGAACCCTATGGACTTTAGAAGTCAAGTTGATTTAATCCTAAATTCAATCGGAGAACCCATCTATATCCTTAACGATGGTTTAAAGATACTTTTCTATAATAGTTCATTTGAAAAGTGGTTAAAGAAATTAAGCATACCCCCAATTCCAAAACAAGAAAAATTTACAGAGAATTTACCCTTCTTATCAAAAAAAGCGATTAAAGAGTATGAGTCGGTTTTTAATAGCGGAAAATCTTCAATCACACATGAAAAAATCATCCTTGGAAACGATGAAACTATTTGGATAGAGATCCAAAAATTTCCCATAAAGAAAGAAGGAAATGTTATTCAAGTTCTAACAATTTTAAGGGATAACACCGAATTTGCTCTAGCCACACAGGATTTAGAATCTCTTACCTTACTTCTTTCCCAAAATCCGATTCCCATATTAAAAGTTGAGAAGGATGAAATTGTTTATTCCAATCCAAAAGCAAAAGAAATTTTTAAGATTACCTCTCAATCAAAAGTACCTGAGACATTAAAAAAGGGAATGAAAACTGCTTTGGAAGCAAATCAATCTCAACAGGTATTACTTCAAATTAATCAGTTATGTTATTCCTTTACCTTTAACCACCTTTTGAAAAAAGATGAGGTAAATGTATATGGTATAAATATTACAGATCTTGTGAAGACAAAACCAATACTCCAGTCATTTGAGGAAAAATATAATTTTATTACTGAAAATACAAATGATTTAATTATCGTATGTGATAACTTAATGAAAATATTAAATTTTAATGAGAAGGCTCATAAGCATCATTTAGGCTATGGATCATCAGAATTATTTAATCATTCTATTTTTGATTTTCTCCATCCTTTCGATAAAATAAAGTTCCAGAAACAGACAAAACCAAATCTCCTCAATAACGAGAAGAAGATTAAATTGCGAGTTCGTCATAAAGATGGATATTATAGATGGTTTAAAGTTATATGGCGTAGTTTCTTAGATAGATATAAATTGGAAAAACACATATTAATTTTAATTCCCATCCCTGAACATAAAGAAATCCAAGAAAAGTTAAAAGAATTAAACTATATGAAAACGGAAATATTAAATCGAGTGTCCCATGAATTAAAAACACCATTAACCTCAATTAAAGGATATAGCGAACTTTTAAAACAAGGGCTAGAATTAGAAGGAAATTTCGGAGACGTACCCTATATTAATGAAATCCTCAAGGGGACAGAGAGATTACATTCTAAAATTAATGAAATTCTGGAAACTTCAAACCTAATTGCCAAGGATGAAAATCTTAATTTGGAGAAAGAAAATTTGACTTCTTTAATTTATATAGTTTTATCTCAATTAAAGTCCGAAATAACAGCCAGAAGATTATATGTAAAAACAACTACAGAACCAAATCTTTTTACTTTATTCGATAGGGAAAAAATTAGTACTGTTTTACAGAACTTACTTATGAATGCAATCAAATTTACCCCTTTGGAAGGAAATATCACTAAAAATCTTTTTAAAAGGTTCGGGAAAATTGAGCGATATGGGAAAGAGGAAAATGTCTTACCAAGCGGAATTGGCTTAGGATTGTTTATTTCAAAGAAAATCATTCATCTCCATGATGGAAAGATCTGGATGGAATCTGAAGGATATAAAAAAGGTTCTACATTCTATTTTTCCCTTCCTATCAGATAAATTGGAAAGTATCATAGAATGAAATTTCCCGAATTAAAGGTGCAATCATGTTCTCTTGTATTCCATAACGATAAAAAGTAGTTAAAATAATTTGAATAAATATTTTCATACATATTCAAATCTTGTTAAATAACCGATATTTATAGAGAATAATAAAAATCTAAAGCTGTTTATTCAGATTTTTAAAACCCTTACTTTTTTTACTAAGATTACAAAATTGCTACCTTAAGTAAAATTATTTTCTACTCAATTTTCAATCCAAATGCATCTATTATAACTCTGGAGTATGTTTTGTACTAAGGATAATCCTATGTCCATTCTATCTGTACTTTTATCTTTGTTTTGACTCTGATTTAATATACTCGATGCGATCATTTTCAATTCCAATCCTAATATCTCGAAACTCAATTTTAACATAGTGTGTGTTATTTTT